>CAMFEP010000007.1 GCA_945949405.1 Kiritimatiellales bacterium | reverse complement strand
GGTCTGGGTGCGCTGGCTTCCTTGCAGGCGGCGAAGATGCGCTGAATGCCACGTCCCCAGATCTCAATCTCGCCGGAGCGGAAGAAGACGTTGGCGATGGCGGGATTGAAGGGGGTGGAGGTGTGCGCTTGGAGCAGGTTTTTCACCGTCCAGCCGTCGGGCAGAGCGCCTGGGTTCCAAATTCTCAGGCGGTCTTCATAGACGCGAATCTGCACGGGTGCGCCGATGGCGTAGTCGCGATGGACAAGGGCGTTGAGGATGGCTTCGCGCAGGGCGGCATCGGGCACGGGGTAGCGCTCGATGCGCTGGATGCCTTGATAAGTGATGGCGGCCTTCAGGTATTTGGTCCGCACGAGGTCAATGGTTTTGGCCGTCTGGGTGAAAAGATCACCGTGAAGGGTATCGTGGTAAGCGAGATCGGAGCCGGAGCGGAAGAAGCCGATTTTCACGAAGGCACCGGTGACGTATTTTTCGGGATTTTCGTGAAATAGCAGGACGGCGGCGCGCTTGAGATAGGTGCCATCGGTAAGCTGAAGCTTTTCGACAAGGGTGGCTTTGGAAGAACGCAGGTCGGCCGGGTCGAGCCGTCCGCTGGTGCGGGCCAGATCACGAAATTGGCGGATGGCCGACGTGGAGAGGTCGGAGATTTTGACGCCCGGGACTGGCACGCCGTCCCAGGTGCGGCCCTGACGGCGGAGCAGGAAGCGATCGAGCGCTGCACCCTTCAACTCCTGATTGGTGCTGCCGCTGCGCTGGAAGTAGTGCCCACGATAGCTGATGGGATGGGGATAGGGATCAACGACGATCTGCAGCCAGGGAAGCCCGTTTTCCTCGCGGGCATTGACGGCGACGAGGATGCCGAGGAGGTCGCGGACTTTATTGGGGATTTCCTCCAGCAGCTTCGCAAAATCCGGTAGCCCGACAACCTGGCCTTTGTCATTGCGTCCGATGTGAATCTCGCCACCCCCGGCATTCGCAAAGCCGCAGACCCAGCGCAGAAACTCATCCCGCCACGTTTCTTTCCATTCGAGTTGCTGGTTTTCCTTCATGATTTGGCCCGTTGCATGACCCGGAGAACGTGGCCCCATGGCAATTGCGCAACAGGTTGTTGCGTAATTGGGCCTTTGGGTGTGGGGCGGGCCATGGGGAAAAACTAGCGATTCTGGGGCTCGGACGCGAGCCGAGATTCCGGGCCCTTGGTGCTTCTCTTCGTATCTCCGTGCCTCCGTGGTTATTCCCCTCCCCGCCTATTCTCTCCCGAACTTCCTCTCCAGCTCCTTGAGCGACGTAAAGATCAGCGTCGGTCTCCCGCGCGGGCAGGTGTAGGGCATTTCCGCACGCGCAAGGTCGATCACGAGTTGCTCCAATTCTTCGAGCCTTAAACGGTCGCGGCTTTTGACGGCGGCACGGCAGGCCGCCTGCGCCACCAGCTCCTCGCGCCAGCGCCCGGTGCCGCGCCGCGGGCCCGCCGCCTCGATCCCCGCCGCCACCTCGACTAATAAAACCTGCGCCGAGGCTTCCGCGAAATAGGCCGGCAGCGCATCCACCACAAACGTATCCCCGCCAAATTCGGAAATGCCAAAACCCATCGCCTTCATCAGGTCCAAATGCTTGCGCACCCGCGCCGCATCCGGCGGGCGCAATTCGACCGACTCCGGCATCAATAAATTTTGTCCCGGCACGTTGTGGCGCGCGACATCCGCCAGGAATTTTTCGTAGAGCACGCGTTCGTGCGCGGCGCGCGGGTCCATAATCACCATGCCGTCCTCGGTTTCCAGCAGCACATACTGCCCGCCGACCATCCCCACGACACGGCACCAGGCCCACGGCGTCTGCGCTTGCGGCGCAGTCGCCGTGACGGGCGCGTCGCGCCCGGGGTCGGATTCCTGTCCATCACCGTTTAGCGCGGCAACGCCACCCGCAAACCCGGGTCCGGCATCGTCGGCCGGCGGCTGCGCGGCGCGCGGATAATGAAAGGCGCGCGGCGGCGGCAATCCCTCGATGTGCATCTGCTCCGCGGCCCAGGCCGGCGCCGCGGGCACCGCCGGTGCGCCGGATGGCGGCGGGCCCCCGCCGCTTCCCGCCCCCGCCAGCGCCGCCTCCAGCGCAGCGATCAGCGCATCGCGCACCGCGCCGGAATTGCGAAAACGCACCTCACGCTTCGTCGGGTGGACGTTGACGTCGACTTCGCCCGGATCCAGCGTCACAAACAAAAACACGGAAGGATGCCGATCCTTCTGTAGCGCGCCGCGGTAGCCTTCGCGAATCGCAAAGGCAATCGTCGGCGCGGACGTGGCGCGCCCGTTGACAAATACATATTGCTCCTCGCGATCGGCGCGCGTCACCCCGGGCCGGCTCACATACCCTGTTACGCCAACCGCCCCGCCGCGCGCCTCCACGGGCACAAGTCCCGCGAGATAGTCCGGCCCGAAGAGATCGCGCAGCCGGTCGGTCAGGGCCTCCGCCGGGGCGAGTCGGTAGAGGACGTGCCCGTCCACCGTGAGGCTCATCCCGATCTGGCTGCTCGCCAGCGCCTGCACGAGGAACACGTTGCGCACATGCCCCATTTCTGTCTGGTGCGAACGCAGAAATTTGCGGCGCGCGGGAATGTTAAAAAACAGGTCGCGCACCTCCATCGTCGTGCCCACGGGCCGCCCAACCTCGCGCACGTCCTGCACCTTGCCCGCCACAATGCTGACCTCCGTGCCCGGCTCGCCTTCGCCCGCGCAGGTCGTCACACGGAACCGCGAGGTGGACGCAATCGCCGCCAGCGCTTCTCCACGAAAGCCCAGCGTGCGGATGTGCTCGATGTCGTCCACATCGCGAATTTTGCTGGTGGCGGTGCGCTCAATGGACAGCAGCGCGTCGTCGCGGTTCATCCCACTGCCGTTGTCGCTCACGGCGATGCGCTTGCGCCCGCCCGCGACAATCGCCACATCGATCTGCGTGGCCCCCGCATCCACGGCGTTTTCGACAAGCTCCTTCACCACCGAGGCCGGGCGCTCCACCACCTCACCCGCCGCGATCTTATTCGCGACGTGTTCCGGCAGCACACGGATACGGGATGCAACGGCCATGCGTGAAGAATAGAAAGGAAGGGAGATGGGCGAAAGGAGAAAGGCAGCCCGCCCTACATAAGCCGTGTCGCACGGCCACTCGAAATCCTGTAGGCGCGGCCTCGCGCTTACAGAATGGCTCTTCCGGGAATAGCGGGGGAAATTTCATTGATCACATCGGGGCTGGGGCTCGCAAGTACGGGCAAAAACCTTACCACGGAGACACGGAGGATTGGCGGGCAAGAGGCATGACCGACCTCTCCACAGCCTCCCTGCGGAGTGTTGCGCGGATTTGGCGCAGGGCGAATCGCGCATGCGTGTTGTGCTGGCACCATTGGGGCGCGCCCAGTGCCAAATCCGCACAACGAATGGCCGGAAGAGAGCACAGGAGCAGCAATTCTTGGCGCTCCGTGCCTCTGTGCCTCCAGCGCAGCGGGTGGTGAATCCGAAATCGATTCGCTTATGGTTTACCTGCGGAGGCCATAAAAAATCCCACGGGAAAGCCGGAAGGACCTACAGGATTTCGATGTCCACGTCTTTGCTTTCGTTGGACAGCGTCGTGTCGCCCTCTTCGACGTCCTCTGGCGCTTTATAGGTGGGCAGATAGCGGTAATAGACCTGGAGCATCAGCGCGCAGAGCGTCGTGTTGTAGACATGGGACTGGCAGAATTCCGTCGGGCTGGCGGACTTCCAATAGCCGATGTCCACCAGCTGGCCCTTGTCGTCCTGGATGGCATTCTGAACGATGATCTGGTTTTTCACGAGCTGTGGAGAAAATTGCTTGTTCCAGTCGGTCCAATAGGCGCCACCCGCGTGGAACTTGGCCTGCGTGACGTAGTACCAGTGATAGATCGGATTCCCCGAAGGCTTGCCGTCCTTGTCCTGGTCCAGCATCCACGGATTTGCCCACTCGCACGTCGCACGCTTGAGCCACAGCAGGCCGTCCTGTGCTTCCTTCGACTTTCCCGCGCCCAGCAACTGGAGGCAAAGCACACCCGCGCCGGTGATTTCCCATGGGCCATAGGCCTCGCCACCTGTGCGCCCATAGCCAAACGCCCGCGAACCATCTGCATTCGCCACGCCCATGATTTTCGTTCCTTGGACCGCCTTGCGCTTGGCCTCCTCCAGTCCCTCGACTTCCAGCCCCGCCATGCCGGCCGCCTTGAGCGCCTGCATGCACCAGCCCGCGTAGGACAGGTCGTTGCGGTCCGCCGCGTTGGAGTTCGCCTTGAGTTCCGCCTTGGGATCAAAATTATAATTCCAGAGCATCCCGGAGGGATTCTGGCCCTTGACGATCGCCAGCGCCGCTTTCTCCGCCGCCGCCTTCACCATCGGAATGCGCGTAATCGCAAACGCCTCGCACAAGGCGTAGGTCGCGATAGGCATGCAGTAATCATGGTTGTCAGAACCCTTGAAGTGCCCCGTACTCGGATCCTGTGCCGCCACGAGCCACTTGATTGCGCGCTCCACGGTCTGGCCGAACTCCTCCGAGGCCGGCGTTTCGCCATGCGCCAGAAATGTCAGCAGCCCCAGCGCCGTCATGGCTGGCCGCGCGCCGTCATGTTGGTTCTCTCCGCCTCCCGACCCCGTGGACCAACTGCCGTCCGGTTCCTGGTATTTCTTGAGCCAGCGTAACGCCAGATAGACCGCATGCTCCGTGGCCGCGCCACCCGCGCCGCCACCACCGCCATACTGGGCCAGCGCGCTGCCGCGCGCACCTGGCGTGCGGCTGCCAAAAATGCCGGTCATCTTGATCGGGCTCTTGATCATCGCCACGCTGTCGAAGGCCGCGGGTTGCGGGCTGAACTCGCTGGCCCCCGTGGTGGACGGACCCGCCGCCGCCCCCACGCTCGGGCCCGCCGCGCCGCTGACAATATCGTCCGGATTCATCTTCTGGATGTCTTCGGGCGTGAATTCCTCCAGCGGCGGCGGCTCAAATTCATCCGGCGGCTTGGGCGGTTCGATTTCCTCGATGTCGTCCAGCTTCTCGACCGCGTCGTTGTCCATCATCGTGATTTCGAAGGTGCTGGCGGCCTCGTGCTTCTGCTCTGGCGCGAGCATCACGGCGAGCACCAGCAGAATGGGCAGCGCCACGCTGGCGATCGGGGACCAGACGCGCACCACCTGGTGAATCGCATACTTGTACTCGCCGGAGTCCTTCGGCTGCTTCAGGCCGTGGCGAATCTTGGCGATGTATTCCTTGAAGCTCTCGCTGCCCATCATGTCGCGCAGCGTTTTTTGGGCATGCACGGGAGGAAGGCCGCTATCCGGTTTTGGAAGTTGTTCGCTCATGAATTCAGTGCGGATTTATTTCCGTGGCGCATCGGATTACATGCTGAATACGGCCAGCTTGGTGAGTTTGACCTTGGAACAAAGATCCAGCACGTTGACGAGCCCGGTATGGGGCGAATCCCCGGTGCACTTGATCACCACGGACACGTTCTTGCTGGTGGCTGCCAGCTTGGTGAGTTGGCGATCCAGTTCCTCGAAACGCACATTGTGCTTCTGGATCGCGTACCCGTTCGCATGCACCATGATTTCGAGCATCGTGATGTCGACGGGGGGCGGCTCCGTGATCTCCGATTCCGGCGCCGGCCGGAAAATATCCATGTTGGTCATGACGTCCATCGGGTGCGAGGAAATCACGAAGAAATTGAGCAACTGGAAGGCCACGTCGATCATGGCGGTCAGGTTCAACTCGCCCGGGGTCTCGTGATTTTCGCGTCGTTTCCTCGCCATGGCACACCCGTCCCGTCAGTCGCCCTTTTCTTTCAACGCGGCAATCTTGATTTTCCATATGCCACTCGCGGCGCTGATGTCCATGGCCTGCCGCACCATCTGATGCGACGCCCCGCCATCCGCCCTGATCACCACGGGAACTTCGCCCCCGTAGCGCTTCGCCTCGTTGACCGACTTCCGCAACACGCTCGCCAGTTCCGCCTGCGTCAGCGGAGTCCGGGCAATGGAGATGGTCCCCGATTTGTCTACATTGATAACGACCTGCAGGGGGTCTTTCTTAGTCTCGACCTTGCCGTGCGGCGCCATGGCCAGCTTGATGCGCGAATCCAGACCGGAATCCTGCAAATTGGCCGTACAGACAAAGAAGATGATGATCTGAAACACCACGTCGATCATGGCGGTCAGATTGCCCGACTGGGGTAGTTCTTCTTGTTTACGCATGGCGTCGATCCGAATCTGCGCCCGCGGGACGCTGGCGACTTACTCGTCGACGACTTCCACATTCCGCAGCGTCTTGATCACGTCGAGGGTCAGCGCTTCCATTCCCAGAATGATCGAACTGGCCTTGTTCTTGAAGTAGAAGTAATACACCGTGGCCGGTACGGCGGTGGTCAGCCCCACGGCCGTGGCCCACAAGCCGTGGGATATGTTCAGCGCCAGCATCGCTTGCTGCGCCGCGCCAGCTTCCGTGGTGCCCAGCGTGCCGAACGCGAAAATCATGCCCTGCACCGTGCCGATCAGCCCCAGCATCGGCGTCGCATTGGAAATGACGCTCAAATAGGTCACTTTCGAAAGCATTTTTTCGCTCTCGATGTCCGCCGCCACGCTGACGGAGTCCTGAATGACCTCAAATCCTTCTTCCACGTTGCCAAAGCCGGCCTTGAGGATGTTCGCCAGCGGCCCCGGGTTTTGCTCGCAATGGTTGATGGCCTTGAGCAAATCCCCTTCCTGCATGGCCGTGCGAACGTCGTTGACCAATTCCACCGGCGCAATCGCCTTTACCCGGATGGTCAGGTAGGAGTCCACGACCAGGAAAACCCCCACGCCCAGACAGAATATCAGCATCAGCCAGATCATCACGCCGAACCAGCCGGACTTCCAGATGATGGTGATCAGTCCGCCTTTGTGGGCGGCGGCGGCGGGAACTTCTCCGCCCCCTTCGGTCTCAAGATGGGGCGTGGCGGCGGCCGGCGCATCGGTCTTTTCCGCCTCTTGGGCCAGCAGCGGCGGCAGGGCCAGACCAAACGCACACAGGGTGATTACCAGCAGGATGATTCGTTTCATGCTCCGATCCTCGTTTGTCGTCGCAACGCTTCCCTTTAACATGTCGCCGGGAACGGAATCAGGCTCGCATACCCGGGGGCCGCAAGTCAACACCAAGCCCGGCGAGGGACAGGCGGATTTTGAATCCGCCAATCCTTGCGTCTTTGCGTAACAGGCCGCGGTAGGGCGGGGCCGCCGGACCCGCCGATCTGTGCGGCGCGTGCAGCGCCCGCGCCCTGCCTCCTGCATGTGATGCATTGGCGCAAGGCTCCCCCAGCCCCCTCACTCCGCCCCCTCCGGCAAAATCCGCTCCATGAGCGCCTTGAGATCAGGATCCGGCGACGCCAGGTCATCCGCCGTTCCCACCACGCCGTCCGACCCCATGGAAAACAGCATCACCGTATTGTTGGTGAAGGCATATTGATAGGGATGACTCCACACGTCCGGCGTCAAAAACTCGATATAAAATCCCCGCCACGCGGAAATTCCGGGATTGCGCACCAGCGCCTTCAGCCCTTCTTCCGTGGTCGGGTAGCGCTCGCAGTGGTAACTGAACCATTCGAGCGCGGTGCGCAGGACCTTCAATTCCTCGAGGGTACGCTGCGTACGCGGCGACACCTGCGGCCCGCCGGTTTCTCCGGTCTGAACCTGGATGAACAGCATCCGCGCCACAATCACGCCGATGATCACAATCAGCCAGAGCAACCGCCGCGGCTGCCCCCCAAAGATATACAGGGGTAACATGACCAGCGGCGGCCGGGGCGGCATGCGCCGCGGTCCCTTGGCAAGCATGGATTTGGGCTTGGCCTTGCGCGTCGAATTTTTGGGCTCCGGCCGGCGCACACCCTTGCCACAAGCCGGGCAGCAGCCTTCCTGAAATTCAGAGAAGATCGTCTTGCAGTAAGGACAGCGCAGTTTCACGGGAATTTGGGATACTCACCACGGGGACACACAAAAGCTCTCCGTGCCTCCGTGTCTCCGTGGTGAATCCTCTCCGTCCCTCACTTCGCGAAGGGGCTGTCCGGATAATCCTGGGAAAGCCGGCGCCGCATCTTTTCCGCGTTCTGGCTTTCGCCCAGTTCGTCAAAACACTTCGCCGCCTTGAATAGCGCTTCCGGCTGGACTTCTTTGACGTCGCCAAAGAGCACGATCGTGCGCAAAAACCCGTCCACCAGCGCGTCACGATACTTGGCATCGCGCATATCCACTTCCCCGCGCATCATCTGGGCCGCCGCGGCTTGCGGACGCGGTGCTTTTTCGATGGCGGACTTCAATTGCTCGCGCAATTCCGAGGTCTTCCCCGCATCCAGCAGCACGCCCCAGTAGGACCGCACCACCTCCGCCGGCACGCTGCCGGGCTGGCGGTTCTCCATGACGCGGGTGAATTTTTCCAGCGCCTGCTTGCCCTCGCCACGCTTGAGTTGCAATTCCGCCAGCCAGCGCATCGCCGTCAGATCCGGCCCCAGCATCAGATAGCTGTCCACGATCTGGGTCAGTGCCGCCGTCTGGCTGCCATCGCCCGCGCGCGCCGCCGCAACCGCCGCCGCCAGATTCGCGGGCGGCGCCACTTCGATGCTGCCCACTTGATTGAGCGGCACAATCGTCATCACCCCGGCACCCGTGGACACCTCGTATTGCTTCGCGCCACCCTTCCACGAAATGTTGCCCACCATCTGCTGCCCACCCGGTGCCTTGATGATTTTGCCGGGCGCGGCGGCCCGGACGGTCATGTGCGTGGCCAGCAGCGCAATGGCTGCGGCCAGCAGCAGGCGCGGCATGGTGCCGGCATGACGGACAGCCGCAACGATCGCAGGCCCTGTAGGGGCTTCGCTTGCGAAGTCCTCTTGTTTCACAGGGGACGCGCAAGCGCGACCCCTTCCTGACTGACGCATGCCGCTTTGATTCGTAGACATATGAACGCTTCCTTTCACGAATTCGGAGGCGCGACTTCCGCGCTCGGTTCCGCCGGCGCCGCGGCCTCGGGCGCGCCACCTTCCGCGGCAAGATGCGCATTCGCGGTGCTGCGCCACTGCCGGATATCGAGCACATATTTTCCGTCAGGGAATGCCGCGAGATAGGCGCCGGCATCGGCCGACAGATCCTTCCAGCGCGCGGCTTCCAGATACAACGCCAGGCAGCGGTGGTAGCCCTCGTCAAGATACGGTCGCATCACCAAATCCCGCGGATCCTCGAACAAGGTCAGGATCTGGTAGCTGGCGATCGCCTGATCGCGAAATTCCGCTGCCCGCTCGGGCGTCCCGTGCGCCGCCTCGGCCTTGGCCTTGAGTTCATAGATGCTGCCCACCTGCACCGTCGCCTCACCCCGGCGCACGGTGTTCGTGTCGTGCTGCATGACGGTCTTCATCGCCGTCACGGACTTGTTGAACAGATTCACGCGCGCGGTGGCATCCGCCTCCACGCCGCCAAGCTCCGCGCAGGCCTTGCTCAAGGCAACCTGGCATTCCACCGTGTAGGGGGTCTTCGAAAATTGCGCGAAGAGCGCGTCCAGCGCGGTGACGCCTTCCGCGTAACGCCCCAGCGCCACCAGCGACCGCCCCTTGAGGGCCAGCGTCGGCTCGATCAGTGTGCGCTCTTCCGGGGGCGCCTTGGCCAGCACTTGATCGAAAGCCTCCACGGCAATCTCGTATTCCTTGGCCTGGAACAGTTCGCGGCCGGCCGCCAGCATTTGCCCGGGCGTATACTGGGCGCCGCTGGAGAACATCTGTTTGAAGAGCGGAATGGCCTCCTTGCGCCGCCCCAGCTTGAGCAGGTTGTTGGCGAGAATGAAGTCCACGTTCTTCGCTTCCTTCGCCTCCGGATACTGCGTCTTGAGCCGCGAAAACACCGCCTGGGCCTCTTCCGCCTTGCCCAGCACCGTCCACAGCGTCCCCGCCTGACTCAAGGCCGTCGGCGCCAGCTTGGACTTGGGATAGGCGTCGGCCAGCTTCAGATAGAACCCCAGCGCCATCTCCTTGTACGTATTCTCCGGCTTGTCCTTGGGGGGCGTCACGCGCGCGAAGCACGCGGCCTTGAAGTAGAGCGCGGCCTCCTGGATGTCCTGGTTTTGCTTGGCCTCCTCGGCACCGGTTTGATAGGCCTCGCGCTTCTCGGTCAGGCGCTTGTCGATCTCATTGTACCGCGCCACCGCCGCCGGAAAATGCGAAATGCCCATCTCCCGGTGCGTCGTGGCAACCCGGTACAGGATGCGGATCAATTCGGAATTGAGGCGGTTTTCCTGGCCGGCACGCGTCGCGTAGAACTCCAGCGTGCGCAAGGCGTTGGTCGCGTCGCCCAGCTTTTCGTAGCACTGGGCCATCTTGCTCATGGCCACGAACGAGGACGGCGAATTGGTGTGGTCCCGCGCAACGCGCTGGTAATAGCGCAGCGCCCCCGCATAATCGTTGGTGGCGAGGCGCCGGTCGCCAAAACTGTTCAGCAACTGCGCGGCAAGGGCGTGAGTCTTGAAGTTGTCGAAGAAGGTCTCGTAAATCGCGTCCTTGCGCTCCGGCATCTTGCGCGCGTTGTACATGCTGCCAAAGCCCAGCACGACATCCCCCGCCCGCGTGCGCGTGCCGGCGCTGAACTTCGGATTTTTGTTGAAGCGCTCCGCAATGTAGCGAATCACCACGTCGGCATAGAGATCATCCTTCAATTCGACGTAGCAGGTGCCCAAATCGGTCAGCGCCATCAGCGCATAGTCACCCTCCGGCGCGCGCCGCAGCATGCCCTGGTATTGCTCGGCTGCCTCCGCGTATTTCTGCTGGTTTAACAGCGACTTGGCCGCCTTGATCTGCTCCGCCTCGACCTTGCGCTGCTGCTCCGGCGTCAGGGTCGTCTTGACCGTGCGGCCAAATTTATCCGCCAACAATTGCTTGGTTTCATCAAATTTTTCGCCGGCTTCGGCCGCCCACTGGGTATTGGGATAATTGATGTACACGTTGCCGAAATGCTGAACCGCGCCCGGGAGCTGGCGCGGCGGCTTGCCCGTGCGCTGCTCCTGCTTGCCCACCAGCAATTCCTCGGCGCGCTTGCGGTCGCCGCCCGCCGCCAGAATTTTCTTGGCTTCGTCGAGCAGGATCGCGCCAAGCAGGTAGCGCGCCTGCGCCATCGGGCTCAAGCGCGTAAAGTCCTCGTCCTCGGTCGACTGCTCAGCCAGGATCTGGTCCAACCCGACCAACTCGTCGCGGTAGTCGTCCACCAGCTTCATCGCCGCGTCGACATCCCCCTGCAGCATCTTGGCGTGGGCCTTGAGAATGATCGCCTGCCCGAACCACAAGTCCTGAATCCAGAGCAACTGGCCGGCAATTTCATCGGCCTCGGTGATGTATTTCTGCTGCTCCGCCCCCGTGGTCTTCTCCGCCCGGCGCATCAGCAGGTCGCCGAGCCCGCCCAAAAACTGCCGCTGCGTATCGCGCGGCGGGTTGGCCTTGAGCCCCGCCCGGTAAGCCTCGATCGCCGCCGCCGGGTCGTTCATCAGCACCAGCATCTGGGCATAGCCGTAAGCGCTGTTGTAGTAAAATTCCTTGAAGTCCTCAGGGATGTTCCCCGCAAATTTGGCGAACAGCCCGTCGTAGAGCGCGCGGCACTCCGGATATTTTCCCCACGCAAAATACGCATCGGCCAGGCGCAGCCGCATCATCCAGGCGGCCAGGCTGTTCTGATCCAGCTCCGCGTCGATCGTCGCCTTGACCTTGTCGAACTCCCCGCGCGCAAGCGCGGCGTCCAGTTGCCGCGCCTTGACCTCAGGCCCGCTGCCCAGCCGCGCCAACACCAGCTCCGCGTAGTTCGGCAGGCCCAACCGATTGAGCCCGTCGACGTATTTCATTTCCTCGGCCGCAGGTCCGCCCGCGGCAACTGCGGCCCCCTGCGCCAGGGCGCGGAGCGCGGCCGGAGACCCGAGCACCAGGACCAAAAGACCCGCCCCAGAAGCGGATCGCAGGGCACGAGCGATGGTGCGCAAGATCATACGACGGGTCTACACGAGCGCTCCCGAACCGTCAACGCTTTTTGGCTTCGCGCATTTTCGCGCTTGCCATGCTTCCCACGCCAAGCCTATGCTCACAAAGTCACAATTTGTGGAAATACACGATTTCGTTTAATTCCGCGACCGGCGCGGGCGTAAGACCGGACGTAAAAACCGGAGAGGGAAGCCCGTGAGAAAACTGCTCCAGATTCTCACCGTTGTCTTGTTGGTTTTGAGCGCTGCCGCACTGGTGCTGGGCATCATGCTCTTCGGCAAGCGTCAGCTCCTGATGGGGCGCACCCAGAGCCTGGAAAAGGGCCTGATGCAGGTGGCCGCCTTGCTGGAAACCCCCGCCGACCCCGCCACGACCCCCGCCAACTTCACCGAAAAAGACATCGGTGAGGTCGCCGCCCAGGAAGTCACCGAGCCGGAGCGCGCCGCGTTCTGGAAGGATTACCCGCTCCACCTCGAAGCCGCGGACAAGCCCCTCGTGACCGTCCGCCGCGAAGAGTTGATGAACTATTACAAGGTGGACCCGATCTCCGGCAAGCCCGCGAAGAATCCCGCCACCGGGCTCTTCGAAACCGAGGGCGACAACACCATGGCCGCCACGATCAAGCGCATCAGCGACGCCGCCACCTACGAACTGGACCAACTCAACAAAACCCGCCACCAGCTCGCCGCCGTGCGCGAGGAACTCGTCAAGACCATCGAGGAACTTAACGACGGCAAACAGCGCCAGCGCCGCTCCCTGGTCCAGATCACCGACCTGAACAATCAAATCGCCACCCTGGAAGATGAAAAACGCAACCTGGAAGGCCAGGTCGCCAGCCTCGAAAGCGAAAAACTGGCCCTCGAGGAGGATGTCGCCGCCAAAGAACAGACGATCCAGACCCAGGCCGATGACATCAAGCTGCGCGACGAAACCATCACCGCCCAGCGCCTGCAGATCGCGGACCTCAAGAAGGGCGCCGTAAACAAAGATCCGAATATGATCGGCTCGTCGGAGGGCCTCGTGAAAATGGAAGCCGGCCCCAAGGGCAAGGTCGTCTCCGTCAACGGCGATTGGAGCTATGTCGTGCTGCAACTCAACGACGTCGCCCTCGCGGAAATCGACGCCATGCGCGCCGAACTCGCCGCCAAGAATATCGCCGGCTTCCCCACCATTGATCTGTTCCTTAAGCGCGGGGATTCCTACATTTCCAAGGTCCGCCTGGTGCAACTCAAGCGCGACGAGAAGCTCGCCATCGCCGACGTCTTGGTGGATTGGCAACAAGCCGCCGTCGAAACCGGCGATATCGCGTTCTTCTAAATGCCAACGCTTCTCAAGTTCGCTGGCCGCATCCTCCTGCTGACGGCCTGCCTGACCGCCGCGGGCTGCGCCTCCACCGAATCCGACATGCCGTGGAATGCCCCCCAACCCTGGGAAGGCAGCCCCGCCATCCCCGGCCTTTCCCCCGGCATGGATCAATAATCGAAGTTTATTGCGCATACGGGAGGGCGGAGCGCCGCGACGCCGCAGGAATCGGGCTCGTGTCACTCGCCCCTACACCGCCAATATCTGCCCGTCCGCCACCAACTGCCCGCGCAACTTCCCGTAATCAACCGCCTGCACCGCGCACCCCGCGTCGAGGGCCAGCACCGCCGCAACCGCCGCGGATTCGCCCAGCACCATGAAGGCAGGCTCCATGCGCACGGAACCATAGGCAATATGCGAGGCCGAAAGGCATAGTGGCACGAGCAGGTTTTCGCATTCGCCGCGGCGTGGCACGATACTGCGATAGGACACGCCATAGGGCCCCGGCACCTCCACCGAAACATCGCCTTCATTCATGACGCGCGCCCGCCCATCCTCCCGCCGCACAAATCGCGAACAGTTGTGTGAGTCCATCGCATAACTGCCCATGCCGACCGGATCTTCGGCGCGATGATCGAGACGGCAATCGTGTTCCGTGAGGACGGCATCGCCAACCATCCGGCGGGCTTCGCGAACATAAAGCTGATGCGGCCAGTGTCCGGTGTCCACAAACTCATCGTTCGGAATCCCCCAACGGGCGTAGGCGCGCCGGTACCGCATGGGAATCTCGGGCGTGTTGGCCACATGCCAGTAGTACCCGCATTGATACTCAAAGTGCCGCTGAAAAATGCGCTCGCGGGCAACATAGTCGGCTTCGGGCCAGTCGTGATTTTCGCCGATAAAATCACTGGAGACGGCGCCGTGATTGTTGGTGTCCGTCTTGTAAAAACCTCCCGGCGTTTTGTTGGGCAGGACATCGAATTTTTTGGGCACGTCCGGATGGCGGTCATCGTAGCCGGGGAACTGATCATTGAAGTCGTCAAATTCGCCGTTGATCCAGCGCGTGGCTAGTTCGTACCGCCGCGCGTCGAACCCCGCCGGCCGCGGCCAGTCGATCTTCAGCGCGGGATCGTCGGTCATGCACATGCGAAAGCAATAGGCTTGGATGCGCCGGTCGCCGGCGCCGATGCGCTGCGAATAATCCTCATCCAGAATCGACGGCAACAGACCGCTGCGGGGATCGCCCGCAATCACAAAGGGATCCACCGGGTGGCTGAACTGGTGATGGGTGCGAATTTGCACGCCATTCAACGTCTCGCCATATTGTGCATTACCTTCGCGACCCACCGTGTAGCTCACCCCGGCCTTCGCCATCAGATCGCCTTCGTATGTCGCGTCGATGAACATTGCGGCCTCAACCCGCAACCCGCCCAGCATCGTCACCGCCCCAATGCGCCGGCCGTCCATCGTGACGCGGTCAAGATACTGACAAAATCGCACCGGCACGCGCGCCTCGGCCACCATGCGCTGCATCACGGCCTCCGCCACATGCGGCTCGAAATACCATTCTTCCGCCTTCCCGTAGGCCCGGCCAACGTCGCAGTAAAATTGCCGCGCCATGCCGCCGATGACATGTTTCTTCCCGTGGTCCGTCCAGCCCAGCCCGCCGCTGGTGAGCCCGCCAAGATACCGGCCCGGCTGCAACAGCACCACGCGCTTGCCGAGCCGCGCCGCCTTCACCGCCGCCACCACCCCGCCCGCCGTCGCGCCATACACGCAAACGTCGGCGCGTAGCGTTTCCTGCGTGTCCACAATCCAGCCGGGATCGAAGTAATGCAATCCACTGAAAGCAATCGTTTTCGTCATGGCGCTTCTCTTGGTCATCACCCTGGAGCCGGCGGTCCCCGCCGGTACTCTCCGCCGGTTATCTTTATCCAATCGCCTTCCCCCTTGTTTGCGCCAAAGCTTTCGGTTATTCAAGCCCGGAAACGGCTGCCGCGCCTCTCCCCATGAAAAAACCGCTCATCCTGCTTGGGCTCGCGCTGCATGTGCTGGCGAATTCAACCATGACAAACGCAGCGCCCACCGCCGAATGCGCCTTCTATGTCGGGACGTACACCAAGCCCCAGGGCAGCACCGGCATCTATCGCTATCGCCTGAACACCACGACTGGGGCCCTGACCGCCCGTGGCCTCGCCGTCGAAACGCCCAACCCCACATTCCTGGCCCTTGCTCCGAATCGTTGGCAACTCTACGCCGTGAACGAAATCCGCGTGGGCACTGTCAGCGCCTTCTCCATCGCCGCAGATGGAACGTTGAACCTGATCAACCAGCAGTCCTCGTACGGCGATGGCCCCTGCCATCTCGCGGTCGATGAATCCAGGAAAAGCGTGCTCGTCGCGAACTACGGCAGCGGCAGCGTGGCGGCCCTGCCCATCCTTGCCGACGGCAGCCTCGGCGAGGTCGCGATCGCGGTGAGTCACGTCGGCTCCGGCCCAAACCCGAAACGGCAGCAATCGCCGCACGCCCACGGCATCTATACCCGCGACGCGCTGGCTTACGCCTGCGATCTCGGCACGGATGATGTGCGCATTTACCGGCTCGATGCCGCCTCGGGTGCGCTGACGCTGGACGCACGGGGAGGCGCACGCCTCCCGCCCGGTTCCGGTCCGCGCCATCTCGCCTTCCACGGAAATTTTGCCTACGTCATCAACGAGTTGCTGAACACGATTGCGGTCTTCCGCTGCGAGGCCCTCACCGGAGAACTGACCCCGATCCAACGCCTTTCAACGCTGCCCGCTGGATACACGAATCCAAGCACGGCAGCCGAGATTTTCATCCGCCCGGATGGGAAATTTCTCTATGCCTCGAACCGCGGCCACGACAGCCTCGCCGTTTTTTCCATCGGCAGCGACGGCACGCTCACCCTCATCAACCACGCCAGCACGCAGGGCCGCACCCCGCGCAGCTTTGCTCTGGATCCATCCGGGCGCTGGCTCATCGCCGCGAATCAGGATTCCGGCAATCTCGTCGTGTTTGAAATCGATGCGACGACCGGCAAACTCACGCCCGCCGGCCACACAGCCCAAATCGCCGAGCCGGTCTGCGTGTTGTTTGTGCCATAGCGGCATTCCGCAGGTGGCCCGTGCGCTCCGCGCGCGGGCAAGCCCCCCCGCCCATATAGGATTCTGGCGGACGGAGGCCAAGCCGGAGTCCGTCAGATTCCTATCAACGCTTCCGCGATCTGGATCGCATTCTGTGCCGCGCCCTTCCAGATGTTGTCGCCAGAACACCAGAGGACGAGGCCATTGTCGCAACTCTGATCTTTACGGATGCGCCCGACCTCCACGTCGTACTCGCCCGAGGCATTCACCGGCATCGGATAGGCCGCCGACTTTGGGTCGTCCACAAGCTTCACGCCCGGCGCCTTCGCCAGCAGCACACGCGCCATTTCCACCGTCATCGGCTTCTCAAACTCCACGTTGATCGCGATGCTGTGCCCGTTTACCACCGGCACGCGCACGCAGGTGTTGCCGATGCGGATCGCCGCGTCGCCCAGGATCTTGTGCGTTTCCTTGCGCATCTTGATTTCCTCGGTCGATTCGCCCGAGTCGTCCTTGAACGACCCGACCGACGGGATCACGTTGAACAGAATCTGATGCGGATAGACCTCGCGCGGCAGCGCCTGGCCCGCGGCCCAGGCCTTCGCCTGCGCCTCGAGTTCCTTCACCGCCGGCGCGCCGGTTCCCGACACCGCCTGGTAGGTGCTCGCCACGATCCGCTTGATCGTCGCCGCCTTGTGCAGGGGCGCCAGCGGCATCAGCGCAATAATGGTGCTGCAGTTCGGATTCGCGATGAGCCCCATGTGCCCCTTAAGGGCCTCCGAATTGATTTCAGGGATCACCAGCGGAACGCGCGGGTCCATGCGAAAGTCGTCGCCGTTGTCGATCACGACGCAACCGCGCTTCACGGCTTCCCACCCCAAAGTCTGCGAGGCGCCCTTGGCGCCCTCGGTGCCCGCGAAAAAGGCGAAATCCATGCCGTCAAAAGCCGACGGCTCGGCCACCTTCACGGGGTACGATTTTCCATCGATGACTTCCTGCCGGGCGCTGCGCGCCAGAATCGTGAGGGACTTCATCGGAAACTTGCGCCGCTCCAACAGCCGCACCATTTCCGTCCCAACCGCTCCGATCCCGACTACGCAGACATTGTATTGCTGGCTCACGTCCGCTTCCCCAATCTTCACTCGGCAATCTCAAATTATCAATCGTCTACACCAACCCCGCCACCAGATCGCCGACTTGCGTCGTGCCCATCCCCATTCGCCCGGCCGCCAGCGATTTGATCTTCCCGCTGTTCAATGCCGTCGTGAGGGCCTTGTCGACAGCCTGCGCCGCCGTGCGCTCGCCCAGCGTGTCGAGCATCATTCCCGCCGCGGCGATCGCCGCGAGCGGATTGATGACATTCTGGCCCGTGTATTTCGGCGCGCTCCCACCCATCGGCTCAAACATCGAAACCCCCTCGGGATTGATGTTGCCGCCCGCCGCGATCCCCAGCCCGCCCTGGATGATCGCCGCCAGGTCCGTGATGATGTCACCAAAAAGATTCTCGGTCACAATCACGTCGTACCACTCCGGCTGCTTCACGAACCACATCGTCGCCGCGTCCACGTGGTTGTAATCCTGCTTGACGTCCGGAAAATCGCGATCGCCGACTTCCTTGTGCGTGCGGACCCACAGGTCGCCCGCATGCGTCAGCACGTTGCTCTTGTGGACCAGCGTCAGCATCTTTTTCGCGCTGTTGCGCCGCCGCGCGTACGCGTATGCAAACCGCACGCACCGCTCCACGACCGGCCGCCCATAAATCATGACCTGCGTGGCGATCTCCATCTGCGTGCCCTTCTGCACCACGCCGCCCACGCCCGTATAAATGCCGCCTGTGTTCTCGCGGATCACGACAAAATCCACGTCCTTGGGTTCCTTATCCTTTAGCGGGCAGTCCTCTGCGCGATACAATTTCACCGGCCGCAGGTTGATGTACTGGTCCAGCGCGAACCGTGCCTTGAGCAGGATGCCCACCTCGAGAATTCCAGGCTTCACATCCGGGTGCCCGATCGCGCCAAGGAACAGGGCGTTCTGCTTGCGGAACTCCTCGATCGCCGCGTCGGGCAGCGTCTCGCCCGTCTTCAGATAGCGCGCCCCGCCAAAATCGTAATTCGTGTAGTCCAGCTTGAAGCCGAACTTCGACTGCGCCACCGCGAGGATTTTCATCGCCTCGCGCGTCACCTCCGGCCCTGTCCCGTCGCCGCCAATCACCCCGATTTTGTGTGTCTTTCCGCTCATGGCCGCGCACCCTTCCCCCGTTATCGGGCTCTGTTAAAAAGTGTGGGAACATATACATTTCGCCGTGTTGATGCAAGCGCAAGCGGAACACCGGTGAAGACCCGTTCGTAGGAACGCCGTAAGGCGTGTCCGTGCCCGTCGAACGGATTTCTCGAGCGGGCTTGCTATGCTACGGCGCGTTCGAAGAGCCCACCGTGAGTGCGGATTCGAGTCGACCCAACATTTTGGGCCCGAGCCCCGGGATCCGCACCAAATCGTCCACATTGGTGTAGGGTCGCCCCTCAATGATCGCGCTTGCCGTGACCGGACCGATGCCTGCCACCGCGTCCAGCTCTTCCCGGGTGGCCTTGTTGATATTCACGAGGCCCGTCGCATTCATCACCGTGGTTCCGCCCCGGGTAATCGCGCGCAATTCCCCATCCTCCTCGCGTTGGAGCGCCCGGGCCTCGGCAATGCGCTCCGCGTCCGCGTGCGCCCAGATTCCGGCACGCCGCAGCATCGCGGCGGCCTCGAGGTCGCGCAGACGGTCCCACTCCTCCGCCTGCAGCGCGCCGCCAGGGGTCGGACGCCCGGTGCCCTTTGCCCGCGCAAATCCCTTTTGCACCAGCGTGGCGGCAAGGTCGCGCCCGTCTTCCAGCGTAATGAACGCATACACGCGCGGATCGCTGGAGGCACCACCCCCGGGCGCGAAGGCCGTATGCACCGTGAAGGGTCGCGCCAGCAATTCGAGTGTGACCGCCTTGGCCTTGCCGCCGAATTCCAAGGTCGTGCGCGCATCGGCGAGCCCGAAGTAGCGCGTTTGCTCCCGCACGCGGCGCGCCATGGCATCACTGAATGCGGAGGTCTCCGGACAATCCACAAAGTAGAGCCGCACCAGAATGCTCGTCGTGGCAACCTCGGCCCAAAAACTATCCCCATCGTCGATGTCGGACTCCACGCGCCGCGCATCCGTGTAAGCCAGCAGGGGCTCAGCCCCGTGCGCCGCCAGGGCCGCGAACATGAATGCCAGCAAGAAAAGTAATCGCTTCATGTCGATCAGCATAGCATGCGGTCGCGGGTGGATGCAAATTGGGGAGGGGCGAAAGGTGGTCCGGGGCCGCTGGATTTCTCCCGCTCCGAGCGGGACCCGGACGCTTCCGTCAGGCAAGCTTCCGCACCGTGGCAAGCAGTTCGGCCGACTCGCAAGGCTTGATCAAATAATCGGCCACGCGCAGGCCCTGTGCCTTGAAAATCAAGGCGGACTCTCCGCGCGCCGTGAGCATCACCACCGGCGTCATTTCGGTGACCGTCGATATGCGCAGCTTTTTCAGCGTTTCAAAACCGTCCATGACCGGCATCATCACGTCGAGCAGAATCAGATCCGGGTTCTCTTTTTGCGCCGCGTCGTAGCCCTGCTACCCGTTGCTGGCCGTGATCACCACAAAATCGTTGGCCTCAAGGCGCATTTGCACCATCTCGGCAAACTCGGTTTCGTCGTCAATAATCAGAATCTTTTTTCGCATGCCCATTCCTGTCGGCGCCGGACGCGCCCCGCTCGCACCGCGCCTACAACAACCCGTCCGCCGGCGAAAGCGTTTGCCCGGCTTTGACGAGCAACTCGGCCGCGGTGGAGCCGTCCGGTGGATATTCAGCGTAGCCGCAGGACATATACACGTCAAGCGCCGGATCTACCTGGAAGAAGCAGGTGGCCACCTGCACCTTCCATCGGCGATACAGCAAGGCAATCTGGGCCGGCGATATTTTTGCCACCATCACCACCTGATTGTTCCCACGCGTGGCCATGCGATCCGAGGACCGCACCAGATTTTCCATTTCCTTCAGGTGCCGGAACCCAAGCGCGTACTTGTCCCGCATCGCGCCGTCCCGCGGGCCCAACCGCGGATCCAGCTCGAAGAGCAACAGGATGAAGCCGTCCTTCTGCGCGCGCGCGTCCACGATGGCCATCTCGACCGTTTCGCGCACGAGTTCATCGTCGCTGAACAGGGGCAGCGTGAAGATGAACCGCGATCCACGGCCCACGGCGCTTTCTACCCGGATGCGCCCGCGATGCAACTCGACAATCTGCTTGGCAATCGCCAGCCCGAGGCCCGTGCCCTTTTCCCCCGCCCCGTGCGTGCGCCCAAACTGCGTGAATTTCTCGAACACCCGCGCCGCTTCCTCCGGCGCCAGGCCAACCCCCGTATCCGCGACCGTGCACTCCACCGCCTCTTCGCGAACGCACGCCGTCACGCGCACCCCGCCCTCGGTGGTGAATTTGAGCGCGTTGCTCAACAAATTGGTCATCACCTGGATAATGCGGTCCTGATCCGCCAGCACCTGGCGCAGCGGCAGGTCCAGGCTGGATTCGAGGAGCAATCCTTTTTGCCGGGCGATCCCTTCGAAGTTGCGCATCACACCTTCCGTCAGCGCGACGAAATCCACGCAGTCCTTGGCCATCTGCATCTTGCCCGCCTCGATTTTGGATATGTCGAGCAGGTCGTTGATGATCCGCGCCAGCCGGTCGATGTTGCCCCGCGCGGAGGCCAGCACCTTGCGTTGCTTGTCGTTCACCTCGCCGGGAATACCGTCGAGCAATAGCGCGATGCCTTCCTTGGTGATCGCCAGCGGCGTCCGCAGTTCGTGCGAAACGGTGCTGACAAATTCATCCTTGAGCTCTTCCGCGCGCTTGCGCTCCTTGACTTCCGCCTGCAGCTGGGCGTTGGTGTTTTCCAGCTCCGCCGTGCGCGCCTGCACGGCGGCTTCAAGCGCGTTCTGGTGCTGGCGCAGGTCATCCTCGGCCAGGCTGCGCTCCAGGCTTTCCCCAATCAATCGCGCGAGAAACAGCAGCCCGTTCTTGGCCATGCTGACAATAAAGACCAGTTCGTCATCCGGCGCGGGGAGCGCCTTCAGGTCCGCGACCGCAAGGCCGTAGCGCTCCGCCACGCCCCGCAAGGTGCCGGGGTCGCCGGCGGGCCTGCCGTACAGAAACCCCACGACGCCCATGCATTGTCCCCGCGCCTTGACGGGCGCGCAAATACCGCGCAAACCGCAATCCAATTCGCCATCCACCACGACACCCCGTTGCATGCTCGCGCGCGCCTGCGCCTTCAGCGAGCGCAACGGTTCCGACACCAATGGGCTGCCGGAATCGGATTGGGCGTCCCGCGCGAACAGGGCGGGCGCCGCGCCTTGGCACAACGCACGCGCCCACGGCGATACCGCCACGCCCAACGCCAGACTGCCATCCTGCTCGTAGGCCACCGCCGCGCTTTCGACGAGGTCGAGCAGATCACGCATGAAATTCCCGGCGGCATCCGCCGAAAGACTGCGCTCGATCCACCCCGCCTCGGGATTCTCGTGCCGGAAGTACTGCCAGCTGGGCTCCACGCGTTGCGCGTCCGTGGAGGCCAGCAGGCGCCGGTTGAGCAGCCCGTCCACCCGGCGCACCTCGGCCTCCACATGCTCGACGCTGCTGCGGTGCTCCCGCGCCACCAGGCGCAAGCCCGCTTCAATGGCTGGCTCCGCAGGAAGGTCCCGCAACGCCCGGGTGTCGGCACGAAACACATCCTCGAGCAGCGCCTCGAGCGTGCGGCGCAGTCGCGCGAGCCCGATCGGATAGCGGCAGAGCATCCCGTACCCCAGCAGGGTGCAGGCCACGGCACAGAGGAGGATCAGCAGGGTGCCGGGATTGGCGCCCGCGCCATCCGGCGCCAGGTGCGTGAGCACATACGCAACCGCCAGCAGGGGGATCACCGTGACCAACGCCACCGCGATGGCGATCTGGCGCCCCATCACACCCGTGGCGAAAAATGCGCGCGCCGCATCCACCACGCTGTGCTTGTCTTGTGTGTCCGCTGACATGTGCGTCATTCCCGCGCGGATTCACCATGGAGGATCGAAGCGCTTCTCCGCACCCCCGCGCCTCTGTGATGTGCGTTCGTTCTTCGTTCCGCGCCGCGCTATTTCCCGTACCGCAGCCGGATGTATTCGCGCGCCACCTTGAGATCCTCGAGCGCTTCCGTCGCGTCACACAGCGGCGGCGCGTTCCCGCGCGCCACCTCCACGAAACGGCGCGCCTGGCAGAACATGGCGTGATCCCACGGCAGATGCGGGCGGATCACCTGCGGCGTCGTGCCCTTCGCGGGGTCGCGCAAGATTTCCACGGTGCCGGGCCGGTTGCTCGCCAGCGGGGCCGGCAGCTCCAGCTTCACATAACCGCGCTCGAAGGCCACCATCGCGGACTCCTGCCAGTCGATCGTGGTCTGGTAAGGTGACATCTCGATCGTGCAAGCCACCCCGCTGGCGCTCTTGCCCACGAACAGCACGCCGGACGGGTCCGCATGCGTGCAGCTGTAGGCCTCGCCCAGCAAAAACCGCATCAGGTTGACCTGGTGGATGTAATAATTCACGAACGCGCCGTAGGCCTTGTACGTCTCCGCGTCCATGTCCGCGGCGGGCGGATCGGTGTCCAGCTTGCCGGCGGGATCGTCGGCCGTGAGCAGGCCGCGGAAGCCGGCGGCGATCCAGTCCCCGGCGGGCATCAGAATGCGGATGTAGCGCAGTGCGCCGAGTTCGCCCGTGGCTTTCAGGCGGTCGATTTCCTGCTTCGCGCAGGTCGTGGCCGGGTCGCTGCGCTTGTGATAACCCACCATGTGCGTCGCGCCGGTGGCCTTCAGCGTCTGCAAAATTTTCTCGCCCACGGCGAGGGACGCAGCAAGCGGCTTTTCGGTGAAGATCGGCACGCCGGCCTTGGCCAGCGCGGGCACCAGGATGCCGTGGCGGTTGAAGGGCTGCGAGGCCACGATGCCGTCGAGCGTCTCATGCGCCAGCATGTCCTCGTGCGTCTTGTACACGCGCGGGATGCCGTAGCGCTGCGCCACGAGCTTGCCCTGGTTTTCACGGATCTCCGCGAGCGCGACAACTTCGCACTCCGGAATCACCACGTAATTTTTCAGGTGGGCGCACTGGCCCATGTTGCCGACGCCGACAAACCCGATGCGCGCCCTGCGTTCCGACATGCGAAGCCCCCCCCCTGCTAATGAAAAACCTCGCGCATCTTGCGTCAAAGCGTGCGCGCTGTAAATGGGGATGTCGCCGCAGTCGTCACCACGGGGCGCAGGCTCCGCTCGGAAACATAATCGGACAGCAGGGCGTTGGTCTTCGCGGCGCAGATGAAGTCCAGCTGCGACAAGCCGACCATGCGCGTGGAGTAGCGGATGTTGCAGGTCTTGCCGTTGAAGGTGATCTCGGGCACATGCGCTTCGCGATGCGCAATCCACGCCGCGGCATTCACGAAGGACAGCGTCTCGTAATAATCCTCGAAAATGAACTGGCGGGTCAGCACGCGCTCGTCCACCTGCCATCCGGGCACCCGCGCGAGTCCCTCCGTAATCTCCACATCCGTAAGTTCCTGCGGCCGGGTGCTGCTGGAAGCGCTGCTTTTGGTGCCATATGTCTTTGTTTTCATGCGCCATCCTACGCCAAGCTGACCTCCCGGCCAACAAGCAAATCACGCGTATGTAGGCCAATTTTCAGGCAAACACCTATAGGCTGGACCCAAGCCCGCAACCGGGGCATGCTTTTGCCTCGCGTCACGCCGGGAATCACGCCCATGCAAAATGCCAGAATCACGCTCGCCAGAGACCGGCGCCTTGGCGCCATCGATCCTCGCCTGTATGGGTCATTCATCGAACACCTGGGGCGCGCCGTGTATGGCGGCATCTTTGAACCGGGCCACCCGCGCGCCAATCCCGCAGGCTTTCGCGCCGATGTGCTCGAACTGTTAAAACCGCTGCGCGTGCCGGTCGTGCGCTACCCGGGCGGCAATTTTGTGTCGGGCTATCACTGGGAGGACGGCATCGGTCCGGCGGATTCCCGCCCGCGCCGGCTCGACCTGGCCTGGCGCTCCGTGGAAACGAACGCCTTCGGCACGAACGAGTTCATCCAGTGGTGCCATGCGGCGAACACCGCGCCCATGCTCGCCGTGAACCTCGGCACCCGCGGCATCGGCGCGGCACGCGACATGATCGAATATTGCAACCACCCGCGCGGCACACACTGGAGCGATCTGCGCCGCCGCCATGGCTTCGAAGCGCCACACAACGTGCGCGTCTGGTGCCTCGGCAACGAAATGGACGGACCCTGGCAGACCGGCGCTAAAACCGCCGCAGATTACGGCCGCCTGGCCTGCGAAGCCGCCAAAGTCATGAAATGGGTCGACCCGACGATCGAACTGGTGGCCTGCGGCAGCTCGAACGGCACCATGGAGACCTTCGGCGCCTGGGACCGCACCGTGCTCGAACACACCTACGAGCACGTGGACTTTCTTTCTCTCCATGTGTACTACGCCAAGAAAACCGACACCGCCGCCTTTCTCGCCAATTCACTGCACATGGATGAACAGATCCGCCGGATCATCCGCATCTGCGACGACGTCAAGGCGCAGAAGCAATCCGAGAAGCAGCTGAACCTGTCCTTCGACGAGTGGAACGTCTGGTATCACTCCCGCGAGGCCGACGCGCGCATGGCGCCCTGGCAGGTGGCCCCGCCCCTGCTCGAGGATATTTATACCCACGAGGACGCACTGCTCGTGGGCTGCATGCTGATCACGCTGCTGCGGCACGCGGACCGCGTGAAGATGGCCTGCCTGGCGCAACTCGTGAATGTGATCGCCCCGGTGATGACCGCCACCGGTGGCGGATGCTGGCGGCAAACGATTTACTATCCCTTCCTGCATGCCTCCACCTGGGGCCGGGGCACCGCGCTCGACCTGTCCCCGCGTTCCGAAAATTACCACGCTCCAGAGGTCGGCTCCGTCCCCTATCTCGATGCCATCGCCACCCTGAATGACGCGGAGGACGCAGTCACCATTTTTGCGGTGAACCGGCACCTCTCGGATTCGATGCAACTCGCTGGCGACCTGCGCGATTTTCCGGAGCTGGCCGTGGTTGAGCACCTCGTTCTGGCGCACACCAACCCGGAGGCGGCAAACACACTGGACCAACCGGATACCGTGGTTCCGCACAACCGGGGCGAGGCCCGGCTGGTCGGTGGCGCCTTGTCGGCGACGCTTCCGCCGCTCTCCTGGAATGTCATCCGCCTCCAGCGGCGGTAATGCATGCCCTGTACACCACCCCCAGCACGCCCGCGCCGATCACGGCCGGAATGATGCCCCATTTCCATTTCGTCATCCCCATGAACGCCACGAGGCTGACCACCACCACAAACCAGTCCGCGCCCCCTCCCGCCGGGAACAGCACGTGCAAGCCAAACCAAACCGCCAGATTCAGCACCACGCCAACCACCGCCGCGGTGATCGCCGAAAGCGCCGTGGTAAGCGTCACGTTACCGCGCAATTGCTCGATATGCGGCGCGCCCAAAAATATCCACAGAAAGCACGGCACGAACGTCGTCCATGTCGTGATGCCGGCACCCAGGGTTGCCGCGACCAGCGGCGGCAATGTGCCCGGGTGATGCCACCCTCCCAGGAATCCAACAAATTGCAGCACCATGATCAGCGGCCCCGGCGTGGTTTCGGCCAGCCCCAGCCCGTCGAGCATTTGCCCGGCGCTCAACCACCCGTAGTGCTCCACCGCCTGCTGCGACACATACGGCAACACCGCGTACGCGCCACCAAACGTCACCATCGCTGCCTTGCTGAAGAAACAACCCTGCTTGAACAACGTGCCATCCCACCCCAGCCAGACGCCGAGCAACAGCACGGGCGTCCACCACAGCACGAGGCACACCACCACGACCTTGATCGCCCGCGCCAACGATGGGCGCGTATGTTCCGCAACGTCCCCCGCATCGCTGATGCTGCTGTCCGCGCCAGCCTTGGCCGCATGCCCCTTGATGACGAGAAATTTGCTTTGCCAGATTTTGCCCCCGGCAAAGCCCACGAGTCCCGCCGCCAGAATGATGAGGGGAAACGGCGCCTTGAAAAAGAAAATCGCCACGAACGCCAGACCCGCCAGCGTCCACATGACGTCGTTCTTCAGCGCCTTATTCCCGATGCGCAGCACCGCTCCGGCAACGATCGCCAGCACGGCCGGCTTCAACCCGTAAAATAGGTCCGCAATCCAAGCCACATGGCCATAGGCCATGTACACATAACTCAACGCCCAGAGAATAAAGACGGAAGGCAGGACAAACAGCGTACCCGCCACGACCCCGCCCGGGGTCTTGTGCAGCAGCCAGCCCACATACGTGGCCAGTTGTTGCGCTTCGGGACCAGGCAGCAGCATGCAGTAGTTGAGCGCATGCAGAAACCGGGCTTCGCTGATCCAGCGTTTCTTCTCAACCAGCTCTGCATGCATGATCGCGATCTGCCCGGTCGGCCCGCCAAAGCTGATGAATCCCAGCTTGAGCCAGAAGCGAAACGCTTCCGCAAACGTGGGGTGGCGCGGAGGTTGTGGGGGGAATTCCATTTTCGTGTCCAAGAGGATATTATCTCCTTTGTGCCTGATTTCAACCACCTCCTCCAGCAGGGTTCCGCGCACGCCTGGCTCTACATCCCCGTCGCCATCCTGCTCGGCGCGCTGCATGGCTTGGAACCGGGACATTCCAAAACGATGATGGCCGCCTTCATCGTCGCCGTGCGCGGCACGATCGCGCAGGCGGTGCTGCTCGGTCTCTGCGCTGCGTTTTCACATTCGCTCGTCATTTGGCTGCTCGCCGGCCTGGCCCTGCACTACGGCAACCAATGGAACGCAGAACAAACCGAACCCTATTTCCAGCTCGCCTCCGCCGCGCTGATCCTCGGGCTGGCCGCCTGGATGTTTTTCCGCACGCGCCGCGACTTGCATGCCGCGCAAGCCCATCAACATGATCATCACCACGCGCATCACCACGACGATGCGGGCGCCAGCTTTGAAGATGACCACGAACGCGCGCACGCCCAGCAAATCGCGCAGCGTTTCGCCGGCCGCACCGTCACCACACCCCAAATCGTGCTCTTCGGCCTGACCGGCGGCCTCCTGCCCTGCCCGGCGGCCTTCACGGTCCTGCTCGTCTGCCTCCAGCTCAAAAAAGTCACCCTCGGCTTTGCCCTCGTGGCCGCGTTCAGCTTCGGGCTGGCGTTGACCATGGTCCTCACCGGCGCCCTCGCCGCCTGGAGCGTGCAGCACGCCCAACGAAAATTCCGCGGCTTCGGCGAAATCGTGCGCCGCGCGCCCTACGTCTCCTGCGCAGTCCTCCTCGCCCTCGCCACCGCGATGGCCTGGCACGGCTGGCAAGGCCTGCATGCCGTCGCGCCATAGACCTCCGCCCGGACTTCACATAACGTCGTATGTCCGACTGGGAGAGGCGAGTGACACGAGCCCGATTCCCGCGGCGTCGCGGCGCCCCCCTCCCACCCATTGTCCGCGCCATAAGTTGTGCTATGATCGCCCCGGTACTTATGAACCCACGCCGCTGCATCTTGCCGCTGCTCCTCATCTCGCTCGCCGCCGGCTGCGGACAGCACGGTCCCCACCCCACGCAAGGCTACATCGAAGCCGACTATGTCTACCCCGCCTCGCCATTCGGCGGACGCCTGCTGGAGCGCCCCGTCACGCGCGGCCAGGCCATCCATGCCGGCGATTTGCTTGCCGCCCTCGACACCGATGAGGAACAACTGCAAGTCGCCCAACTCGCCGCGGCGGAAGAACTCTCCCGCCTCGAAGCCGATCGCCGCCAGAACCTGGCCGGCAAGGATGTCATCGCCAAAAGCGAATGGGACCAGGCGCGCCTCGCGCACGCGCAACAACAAAAGCAACTCGAACAGGCACGCTGGCGCCTGGAACAAAAACGCGTCTCCGCCCCCTGCGCCGGCCTCGTGCATGAAACCTATTTCGAGCCCGGTGACTGGGTTCCCGCCGGCCGCCCCCTCGTGGCGATCCTGCCCCCCGACAAACTGAAAGCGCGCTTTTACCTCTCCGCCCCCGAAGCGGAAAAATTGCATGCAGGCGCCACGGTGCGCGTGCGGTCCGGCGGCGCCGCACCTCAAGCCGACGCCACGGTCTCTTTCATTTCCGACCGCCCCGAATACACACCGCCGGTGATCTACAGCCGCGACCGCCGCGATAAACTCGTGTTCCTGATCGAAGCCCGCTTGCCCGCCGCGGAAGCCGCCCGCTTCCACCCCGGCCAACCCATCGAAATCATTTTCTAAACATGGTGCCCTCCGAGGTGGCCCGTGCGCTCCGCGCGCGGGCAAGCCGAAGCCGCCATTATGAATGACGTCACCACCGAAAACGCCCCCGTCATCGACGTCCGCGGCGTCACCAAACAATTCGACGGCCGCATCGTCGTCGACCATGTGGACCTGCGCGTCGAGCGCGGCGAAATTTACGGCTTCCTCGGCCCCAACGGCAGCGGCAAAACCACCTTCATCCGCATGCTCTGCGGCCTGCTCACCCCCGACGCCGGCACCGGCACCTGCCTCGGGCTCGACCTCCTGCGCGAGCAGCGCGCCATCCGCCTCCAAGTCGGCTACATGACCCAGCGCTTCAGCCTCTACACCGATCTCACCGTGCGCGAAAATCTGGATTTCGTCGCGCGCCTCTTCGCCCTCCCCCAACGCCGCGCCGCCATCGACCGCACCCTCGAAGAACTCGGGCT
Source organism: Kiritimatiellales bacterium (assembly GCA_945949405.1). Taxonomy (GTDB): domain Bacteria; phylum Verrucomicrobiota; class Kiritimatiellia; order UBA8416; family JAIOPI01; genus JAIOPI01. The sequence continues at coordinate 4,597 of CAMFEP010000007.1, read as the reverse complement.
CACCGCGCGCCAGAAGCAGCTCGCCGGCACCCTCTCCGGCGGCTGGAAACAACGCCTCGCCCTCGCCGCCTGCATGCTGCACGCGCCGCGCCTGCTCCTGCTAGACGAACCCACCGCCGGCGTGGACCCGCAGGCCCGCCGCGATTTTTGGGAGCGCATCCATGACCTCGCCGGGCGCGGACTGACCGTCCTGATCTCGACACACTATATGGACGAGGCCGAACGCTGCCACCGCCTCGCCTACCTCGCCTACGGCCACCTGCTCACGCAAGGCACCGCCGCCGAAATCGTGAAGGAAGCCGCCCTGGAAACCTGGGAGGTGGACGGCCCCGACCTCTCGCAACTCGCCGCGCAACTCCGCGTCCTCCCCGGCGTCACCCAGGTCACCGCCTTCGGCGCAGGCCTGCACGTCAGCGGCACCGACCCCGCGACCCTCCACCGCGCCACCGCCCCCTACCGCCGCGCCCCCTACCGCTGGACCCCAACCCCCTCCGGCATGGAAGACGTCTTCATCCACCTCATGCAACAAGTCCCCGACAACGTCACATGATTGCCACTCCACCCAGTCTCCGAAGGTGGCCCGTGCGCTCCGCGCGCGGGCAGAACCCAGCGGCCCCGGAGCCGCCACCCCTATCCGTGCTATCCGTCCCATCCGTGGTCGCCCACTCCCCCTGCCCCCATCCCGCATGAACACTCACCGCTTCACCTGGTCCCGCTTTTATGCCGTAGTCCGCAAGGAGTTCATCCAGATGCGGCGCGACCGCATGACCTTCGGCATGATGATCGGCGTCCCGCTCATGCAGCTCATCCTCTTCGGCTTCGCGATCAACACCGACCCCAAGCACATGCCCACCGCCGTGCTCGCCGCCGACAACAGCCCCTTCGCCCGCTCCCTCGTCGCCGCCATGCGCAACAGCGAGTATTTTGACATCCGCGACGATGGCCCCACAACGGAAGCGCAGGCGCGCACCGCCCTGCAGCGCGGCACGCTCCAGTTCGTGCTCACCATCCCCGCAAATTTTGAGCGCGACCTCCTCCGCGGCAACCGACCGGCCCTGGCGCTCGAGGCCGACGCCTCCGACCCCGCCGCCGTGGGCAACGCCGTGGGCGGCATCCGCGAACTCCTCGCCACCGTGTGGGCGCGCGATTTCTCCGGCCCCCTCGCCCACCTTCAGCCCGCCCCGCCCCCCGCCGATCTTCGCGTGCACCGCCTCTTCAACCCCGAAGGCGAAACCGCGATCAACATCGTGCCGGGCCTGATGGGCGTGATCCTCACCCTGACGCTCGTGATGATCACCGCCCTCGCGATCACCCGCGAAACCGAGCGCGGCACGATGGAGCACCTGCTCTCCTCGCCTGTGCGCCCGCTCGAGGTCATGACCGGCAAAATCGTGCCCTACATCGTCGTCGGCTACGTGCAGGTCTGCGTCGTCCTGCTCGCCGCGCGCTTCGTATTCAACGTGCCCATGGTCGGCAGCGTGCCCCTGCTGCTCGCCCTCGCGCCAATTTTCATGGCCTGCAACCTCGCCGTGGGCGTGACCGTTTCCACCATCGCGCGCAATCAATTGCAAGCCGTGCAGATGTCCGTCTTCTTCTTCCTGCCTTCGCTGTTGCTCTCCGGCTTCATGTTCCCCTTCCGCGGCATGCCCCACTGGGCCCAGGCCCTCGGCGCGATCCTGCCCCTGACGCATTTCCTGCCCATCGTGCGCGGCATTTTGTTAAAAGGGAACACCCTCGCCGAAGTCGCCCCCCACGTCTGGCCCATGCTCCTCTTTCTCGTCGCCGTCCTCGCCCTCGGCCTGCGCCGCTACCGCCAGACGCTGGATTGAGGGGCTTGGCTTGACGCCTCTGTCATAATATGTTTAACTTAAGTTAAACATACGGAGTCCACCATGAACCAGATCATCACCGCGCGCGAACTGCGCGCCTCGCTGCCAGACGTCGTCGCACGCGTGCGCCGGGGCGCGCGCTTTACCGTGAACTACCGCAGCCGCCCCGCGTTCCAGATCACCCCGATGGAGACCACGAGCCCCGCCACCGGCGCGCTGGAGTCCGACTCGCTTTACCACGCACCCGCCGTCGGTCGTTCCAAGGACGGGCGCCAGGCCGCGGATCACGATGCCGTGCTGTACCGCGTATGAATGGCGTTTTCGTAGATACGGCCGGATGGGTGGCCTGCGCCGATTCCGCCGATCCCGCGCACGGCCCGGCCTGCACCTCCCGCGACGCCGCACTCTCCGCCGGCGCCATGCTGGTGACCACAGACTATGTCATGGACGAAACCCTGACCCTGCTGCGCATGCGCCTGGGCTTGGCGGCCGCGGAAACGTGGTGGGCGCAAGTTGAGGGCAGTGCGCGCCTGCGCTGGGAGTGCATCGATGTCCCCCGCGCCGAAAAAGCGCGCCATCACTTCTTCCGCCACCGCGACAAAACCTATTCCTTCACCGACTGCACCAGCTTCGTGGTCATGCGCGAACTTCGCCTGAAACAAGCCCTGACCACCGATCGCCATTTCCGTCAAATGGGCTTCCAGGTCCTACCCGCCCTTTCCCGGTGATCGGCCGCCGCCAGCCGACACACTTCGGCAACCGGCTACGGAAGATCAATCAAACCGCGCCAAAACATGCGCGGCGCCGGATTCGTGATCGGAAATGCGAAGTGCGGACCATGACGGGAGCGTGGCCGCACACCGCGCAATCAATCAATATCAAGAACCGACCCCTTTTTGCCGCGTCAGGAACAAATCCTGCGACAAATTCGGCAACATCCGTTGTGGCGCAACGGGTGGGCGGAATCCCCGGGATATGGCCAATTTCGGGCTTTTGGACTACGCGCGCTTCGCCTGCTTCACCACGGCGGCACCCGTCTTCTTCGCGACCTTCTTGCTTTTGGAAACGACTTTCCTGGTCGCGCTCGTGACGCGTTTTGCCGCCCTGCTCGCCATCGCCTTCGCGGACTTTTCAACCTTCTTGTTCACGCGCTTCCCCACCGCGGCGCCGATAAACGCACCGGCAATGGCGCCCACCGGTCCCAGGCGTGCGCCCATGAGCCCCCCGGCGATGCTTCCCACCACGGGATGTCCTTTGTCTGCGTTGTTTTTTTGGTCTTCATATTTTCCTGCCTTGCTTTTTCTGTGTACCCATCTGAAACGCAGCGTATTGCCGCCACCGCCCATAAACAAGCGGCATAGCCAAAAACGCTCTGGGGTCTTTCCCTACCCTTGCCCATTTCGCTTCCGTGATTTTCCATTTCCTCCCCAGCCCAAACGCGCTATAACTCGCGCCTTATTCAAGGAGGACCCCTTCATGGCCAGCCGCACCCCGAAACAATCCGCCACCAGCCCCGCACGCCCCTACGGACAGGGCGACACATCATGGTTCGCCGATGCCCGCTTCGGCATGTTTATCCACTGGGGCACCTACGCCCTTGCCGCGCGCCACGAGTGGGTGCGCAACAAGGAAAGCATTCCGCAGGAGGACTACCAAAAGTACTTCGACCACTTTTATCCCGACCTCTATAACCCGCGCGAATGGGCCCGCGCCGCCCGCGAAGCCGGCATGAAGTATTTCGTGATCACCACGAAACATCACGAGGGCTTCTGCCTCTGGAATTCCAAATTCACGAAGTACAACGCCACCCAAACCCCCTGGGGCAAGGATCTGCTCAAGCCCATGGTCCAGGCCTTCCGCGACGAGGGCATCCGCGTCGGCTTCTATTATTCGCTGCTCGACTGGCATCACCCGCACTACCCCGTGGACATGCACCACCCCCAGCGCAATGACGCCGAGTACCGCAAGCGCAACGCCAAACGCGACGTCAGCCAGTACGCCGCCTACATGCGCAATCAGGTCACCGAACTCCTCACCCAGTTCGGCGAGGTGGACGTGCTCTGGTTCGATTTCTCCTTCCCCGGCAAGGACGGCAAGGGTCGCGACGACTGGGAATCCGAAAAACTGATCAAACTCGTCCGCAAACTCCAGCCGAATGTCGTCGTGGACAACCGCCTCGACCTGCCCGGCTCCGGCGACATCGTCACCCCCGAGCAAACCCAGCCACGCGAACGCCCCCGGGAAGCCAAGGATGGCATCGCCTGGGAAGCCTGCCAGACTTTCAGCGGCTCGTGGGGCTACTACCGCGACGAACACACCTGGCGCGGCACGGATGAATTGATCCGCACGCTCGTCGATTGCGTCAGCAAGGACGGCAACTTGCTCCTCAACGTGGGCCCGACCGCGCGCGGCGAGTTTGATGCGCGCGCCCAGGACCGCCTTGCCGGCATGGGCGAATGGATGAAGCGCCACAGCCGCGCAATCTACGGCTGCGGCCCCGCCCCGGCGGGCATCGCCACACCCCAGGATTGCCGCCTGACCTACAACCCGAAGACCAACCGCCTCTACGTGCACCTCTTCGCCTGGCCCTACCGCCACCTGCACCTCGACGGCCTCGCCGGCAAGGTGTCCTACGCGCAACTGCTCCACGACGCCAGCGAAGTCGGCATGACCATGGAAAAATGGTACGTCGAACAATACGCCCCCAGCCCCACCACCCTCACCCTGACCCTCCCCCAAATGCAGCCCCCCGTCACCGTCCCCGTCGT
>CAMFEP010000006.1 GCA_945949405.1 Kiritimatiellales bacterium | reverse complement strand
GCTTCGCTCTCAAGAAACAAATCCCATGCCCGGCGGATCGCCACGGGGGGCACGGCTTCATCGGCTAGGCGTTCGGCGGTGGCGTCGGCATCGGCCAGGCGGTGCGCCACGGTTCGAAGCACGTCGGCGGCCCCTGCGGCCACGTATGGCGCGGTGATCGTTTGGGCGGCGGCCTTCGCTTCCCGCAGGTTGCGGGTGCCCAGGCTTTGAGTGAAGCGCTTGCCTTCGACTTGGTATTGAAGCCAGTATGTCGGCCCGCGTTTGAACAGGTGCCCGGTTCGCTTTTTCATCGCTCGCCTTTCGGTTTGTCGGGTGTGTCGGGTTTGTCGGCTGGGGGTGTGTGGATTCCCGCATCCCTCGGCCTATATAGGGGGTGCTCCATTTCTTCCCTACTCTATCTTTATGCCCCTGTAGGATGCAAGCAATCACTACATAAAGCATACAATGATTCGTAATCGCCAATGAATACAGGCAAAGTGGACGGACTTAAAATCCGTTGCCCGTAAGGGCGTGAGGGTTCGAATCCCTCCCCAGGCACCCACCCGCCGGCCACGCCTGCCCGTGCGTCAACCGAAAGTCAGCATGCCAAACTGATCGGGAACGTGAAAGTCCGGACGCGGCCGTTCGATGGGCGACCACGTTAACCAATGTGGGTGAGAGGTGTTGTCCGCGCATTTGTAGAGGTTCCCGCGCCACGTATCGCCGGGCTTGGGTCGGGCAATCTCACGGTATGGCCCCAGCACCCCGAATGGCACCCGGCACTCCACGAACCAGGTCACGGGCTCCTGAATTTCCGGCTCCACGATCTGCGGCAGGCTGCGGTTAATTGACAGCCGCGCCATATGCTCCGCGGCCAGCGGAATCTGGTTCTGGCGGGGCACGACCTGAAAATGAAACAGTGCCGTGCCGCCGCAGTTTAACTCGAGATTGAAATAGCCCCGCGAAATATCCATGCCCGGGCAGAAGAAAAACTCCACACAACTGTCGGTGCAGACCGAGTCCTGATGCTTCCGCGCCACGGCACGCACAAAATGATCCTCCACGCGAAAAATCACATAAAGCGCCTCCGCATCCCAGCCAAGTTTGGCGGAGGTGCGGGGAAAGTGCGCCGGTTTGGTGCCCATGTGCCGGTCGAGCACAAGCTCCGGTACGCCGCGCCACGGGGGCTGATCCCAGTTGCTTTCCACCTCGGGCGCATAGGCCGGCGGCGTCGCGAGGCGCGTGATCACGGCGTTCCTGCCCGCGGCATTGGCGGCGCTCATCGCAAGGGCTCCAGCAGCTTGTCGCGATAGAGCCGCGTGATCAGGCGGCAGTCCAGCACGTGGCCAGCCTTGTAGGATTCGATGTGCCCGGCAAAGCGCCCCCGCCCGATCAACGCCACCGCGGCAAGCAAATCGAGCACCGCCCGGTGCCAGGCCGCCTCCAGCGACTTGCCGTTGTGCATGAGCCGGGGCTCATTATAATACGTCCGCGGCCCCGCGATCAGCACGTTGCGCGGGGTGTACCCGAGATTGCGGATGTCCGCGAAAATTTTCCCGATGGTCTTGCAGTACATCATCTTGCCGAGCGACGTGTTGGTGCGCGCCACCGCGCCCTGCCGCGTCGTGTCGCGGTTCACCACGAAACGGATGCGCTGCCGTCCGATCGCATTTGGAAAGTCCACGGCACAATCCACCGTCAGGCGGCGCTCGCCTGCTTTGGCTGGATGCAGAACGAGAAAATTGCCCCCCGGAGCGGCCATGCAGACCGTCTCTTTGACGGTCCAATAGGGGGCCGGCGCCGCCAGCGTCACAATGCCCGCGCGCTCAATCGCCTCGATTAAATCCATGCTCCCGCGCTCGAACAACGGCGGATCGCCGGACTCGACGCGGATCAACACGTTGTCCAGGCCCAACCCGACCCGCAGGGCGATGATGTGTTCGACCATGCGCAGGTAGTTGTGCGGCGAGCCACTGCGCAGCACGATATTGCTGACCCCACCCCCGGTGGTCCAGACGTTCTCGATGGACACCCGCACGGGCAGAGCCTCCGCCAGATGGCGCCGCTCGATCCACCAGCCCGGCTCGTCCGAGGGCCCAAAGGTCAGCGTACGCTGCGCCTTGCCCAAAAAAGTTCCCGGGCCGGTCGCGGACACTTCCTTCCCAAGCGTGGTTTGCTGGTCCGGCAGGGAAGGCGCCCCAGGCGTGATCAAGTCCAGGTCCACGGGTTGCGCCGCAAAAGCCGCATAGGCCCGCGCCACCACATCGGGGTTGCCATCCAGAATCCGCCCAGTTGTTTCCGTTTGTGCCATATGTGGTCTCCCGCCGCAGGAAACCCGGACCTTGTATCGCAATCCCGCGCCCGCATGAAGCAAAAAGGGCCCTGCGTGCAGGACTTGTACCCGCGACTCTGCGCGCCGTGGCAAAGTGGTCCGGGGCCTCGGGACCCGGACTCCCGACATTCAATTTGTCAGCCCTGCGGCGCGCATGCTTAAATGCCACATGTCCGTCGTTCACAAAACCCTGCGCAGGGACGCCAGCAGCCCGCCTTCCACCCGGCGGCCCAGCAGCGCACCGCCCCCGCGCCGCACGCCAGTCTCCGCAGTCCAGCCAACCCCGAATCAGGAAGGCGCCCAGGCCCGCGAGCAGGCGCTTCAACAGGACCTTGCGCGCGAACGCGAAACCGCGCGGATATTTAAAGAGCGCCTGGCCGCCACGGAAGCCACCCTGCGCGCCCTGGAGTGCGAACACGCCGACGCACTGCAACGCACCGATCGCCGCGAGGTGGCGCTCGGGTCGCGCATACGCGAACTCAACGCGTTGCTTGGCGCCGCCGAAGCCATCATTGCCAGCAAGACTGGCCGCGCGGCACCCGATGGCGAGGGCAGCTTGCTGACCCAGGCAAAAGCCAGGAAAAGGTGATCAATCTCGGGTTGGCGGGCTGAAGGAAGAATCCTGCGGGGCGGTCAGGCTGGATGCGCTACCAAGCCACATCATCCACGCTGTATTGCATCTGCCCGCCGATGAACTTGAAGCGCCCCCGGGACAAATTGCCATCATCAAGCTGGTTGTCGATTTTCAACCAATCACCCGCCGCCGCCGTGGGAATCCCCACCCCGCCAAAATTTACATTGTCCACGAGCACCAACACGCACCGCTTCAAAGAACTGCTCGCGGGATCCCAGCGCAGGAATGAAAAATACCACCACCCACCGCCCAGCGCCGTCGGCGATGTCCACTTGGCCCCCGAGAGATATTCGGCAACCGGTGTGGGCGTCGAAGCCCCCTGCGCAAACCCGGCGGGATAATCCCCATATTCCATCGCATACATGTTGATCGCGTCGTAGACAATGCGCAGATCGTTCATCATCCGGTTGATGCGTGATGTCTGTCGGGATTTGGTGAAAGACGGGATGGCGATGGCGCACAGCAATCCGATGATGCCGACCACAATCATGATCTCCACCAATGTGAATCCCGCTTTTGCCCTGTTTTCAACGTCCCGTGTCATGGTGGTTATTCCCAAATTTACGCAACGCCCGCCGACCGCCCCCCCAGCTTGGAGCGAATATTGTGCCACAACCCGCTTCTACAAAATTTCCACAGGAAAAACAGAATTTGCCCCAGATCGCAACAATCGGAGGCGTTATTGCCCTTCGCGAATGACAAAAATGCGTGAATTTTCCCGTATTCCGGCCGCCCCCCGGCACGTCTTGTCCGCCAAGTATGCCCTATGGTAGGGTAATCCTGTTAGTTTTTGAGACGCGAGACAAAACCAAAACCACCCGAATACACGCGCTATTTTTAGAACCATGCGTGCCAAAATCATCAGTATCGCCGTCGGGGTGCTGGTCGTGGCGCTGGCGGTCGGGTTCCGCTTCCTGCAATTGATGCCCTACCCCAAGGGCGAATTCAATTGGGTCGATTCCCCCAACATGCGCCACCGGGCCTATGTCTGCACCTTTACGGACATGAAGTTCTTCACCGGCCGCCGCGAGGTCTACCGGCTCAAGGTGGAATGGGGCAACACCAACGGCGTGCGCATGCTGGTTTTTGAGCAGGATGTATTGCAAAAGGACGCGCGCACTTCCTCCGTGGACCTGAACAAGCTGGATGAATTCGTGACCTGGTACCCGGACTCTTCCCATGTGGTCTTTAAGGTTTCCCGCGAAGACTTCGGCGTCGACGTGCCGTTCTGAAGTTGCCGCCCGCACCCTTCTCCGAAGGTGGGCCGCGGCCTCCGGACGCGGCGCTTCTTCCTACGGACCCTCCAGCCACACATGCCCCCGGTAAAACCCAAGATTGGTGTCCGCCACTTGTTGGTAAATCACCGCCTGATTCGTCCCCAGGATGTTCGTATACGCCCCCACTCCAAACCAGTTGGTTCCCGCCAGATTCGTCAGATTCTCCAACGTATAAAACCGCTGTGCGCCACCAAATTCGGGCCCGGCCACGATTGTGAGAAAACTCACCAACACCGTTGACCCGCCCAGATCAATCTCCACCCCGAAATACGCGCTGTCGTTGGTGGGATCCGTCCCGGCGGTGTATTCGTTCCAGTTCGCAACGCCATCACCGTCAAAATCGTTCGTCGCCTCCCCGCCGGGCGCATTCGTGCTTCCAAAGAAAGACTCCTCCCACACGTCGCGCAGGCCATCGCCATCCCCATCCGGGTCGGGCGGCGGCACGCCGTCCGTCCAGTTGCCAGGATCGTTGCCCGAGGCCAGATCGGACGTGCGCACCAGCGCCAACCCAGTGCCATCGGTGCTGTTCGTCCACGGATCCGCATCGAAATAAATCGCCTCGTCCACAATCACCCAGGAAATCGCCTCACCCGGCAGGTCCGGTTCCTGCGGACGCTCCACCGCCAGGCGCTCACCGTGATTGGAAAGCCGTGCCCCGTACGGGCCGTATAACGTGACGTCATTCGTGTTAAACCCATGCGCCGCAAAGAAATTGCTGCGCGCCACGACATTCGATGGATCAAAAGACACCAGCATCAGCGTGGCCCCCGCGCCAAGGGTCGTATTGCTCGGGAACGCGAAGTCCAACCCATCGACGCGCCACGGGCCGGCAACGGTCCACAGCGCCTGCGTCACCCCCGCCGCATTGCGCAGCTCCACAAATTCGTCGTTGGTATTATCTTCCGGATTCGCCCCCGTCGGCGCGGGGTGATACTGAATCCGCGCGATCACCACATGCGCCGCAGGCGCCGCATTGGCGGCATTGGTCGTCGGCGCCAGCGCGAACCAATAGGCTGCGCCGTCCGGATAGCGCCCCTCGGTCACGCCATTTTCCTGCCCCTTGAAGCGCACCGCGTCGGCCACGCGATCGGCCGCGCCACCCGGCAGGTACGAAAGATAAATCGCATCGCCCGCCTTGTTGAGGCCGAACCCGTTGGTGATGGGACTGTGGAACCCCGTGACTTCATCGAACGTCAGCCAGCCGCCCCCGCCGATGACGCTGTTTGTGGGAATCCGCCACTTGCGCAGATCGCCCGGATCGTCACTCAAGAACCAGTTCGTGAGCGCGCGCGGCGACCCGGCGGTATTAAACATCTCGATCCAATCGTTCGAGTCGTACTGTGGCAAGAATTCATTGGTGTAATCCGTGTGCGCCATGAATTCATTCAGCACCACGTCCTGCACCGGCGCGGGATCCGCCACCCCCGGCGATCCGCCCACATACGCGCTCGCCCGCCAGTTTCCCCCATAGTCGAGCCGGCCATCCGCCTGATCGCCCGCCGCCACCGGCACCAGCGCATGCCCGGCACCGTCCGGCGACACGGGCCACCCTCGCGCGGACGCATAGATCGCCGAGAAAATCACCGCATCCTGCGCCGTGTCGTACAGCACCAGTGCCTCGCCCCCATCGTTCAAACTTCCCGCATACTGCCCGGCGACGCTCACCCCCGGATGGGCATTGGTAAAGGCCGCCAGGTCGCGCACCACCACCGTGCTTGCACCCGGCGCGAGATTTGAAACCACGCTCGCGGCAAAGTCGAAAACCACTCCGTCCGTGAAGCGCACGGTGCTCAAATTCGCCGTGCTCACGCCGCCATTGCAAAGCTCGATAAACTCGTCGTCGCCGTTGGGCGGATGGTACATGACCTCGCTCACGCGCAAGCTCCCCGTGTACACAGGCAACGGCGCGCCGGTATAGCTGATCGAACTGATCAACACCCGGTTGGTGTCGTAGAGCGCCACAGTTTCACCCAGTGTCGCAAGCCGCCCGCTGTAAGGCCCCTGCACGAAATTCGCCTCGTTGCTGCGCGGCGAAATTTCCCGCGCGCGGAACGCCGCCACATCCGGCGACACGAACAGATTGCTGCGCGCCGGAATCACCGTCCCCGCCTGGAACACAAAATCCACGCCATTGCTCAAAAACCACCCCGACACATCCACCGCCGTGGCATTGGTGTTGAGCAACTCCAAAAATTCCTGGTCCTCATACCCCGACGCCGGCGTGGGGTCCAGCGCGCCAAACAAAATCGGCGGCGACACCGTTTGCGCGGCAGGGATGTTCGTGAACTCACCGGTGTTGGAATAGAGCTGGCTGCGCCGGGTCGCCGTATACGTTTTCAGCGTTCCCGCGTTGATGTTGGCGAGTGGTACCGCATCGAAATAATCGATGCGATTTTCGAGGTAGCCTGGCGCGACAGGCCCCAACAATTGATCCGTTACGGTGCGCAGCCGGCGCAAATACATTTGGCGCGTCGCCGGCATCCGGATGATCGCATCATACAGGCGATTGTAAGAATTCGTGTAGGCCCCTGTATGGATGCTGACTCCGTAGTCCCAATGCAGCCATGAATGCGGCCGATTGTTCACCCAGTCGCCATAATCGCCGTAGAAAATGCTGCGGACCTCGCCCTTGCCGGACACCACGTACTCAATGCTGCCCCGTGTGCCCGTTCCGATCAGCATCAGGTACGTATCAAAATCCCAAGGGAACATGGACCATTCCTTGGTGTCGTCGCTGTCGCGATAAACGTAATAGTTTTTTTCACAGCGATCGCCGTGGCCGATGACCACCGAGACCGCCATTTGATTGATGATCTCCGGTAGGTTGAGGTTGTCGAACATGTATCGCTTCAGTGGGTCGCTCCCGGCGGCAACAGCCAGATTCGTGCGCAATACATTGAGGTCGCTCTGGTCCTCTGTTTTTCGACTTTCCTTGTTATAAAGCCCAAACACTTGCGGGTTCTGCCAATCTAGGGAGAGGTCCGAACATTTCTCGGGTGTCGTCGCTTTGTTCGGGTCCGATTTGTACAGCGCGCCGTCCGGATCGAAGCCGTTGCGCTCCAGAAAAATCTCATCCTGCTGCTCGGCGATGACGGCTGTTTGGTTGGCCCCATTGTAGCGAAACAGGATGTATTGCGCATTGTATGTGGGCACGCCCGCCGCGCGCATGGCATCGCATGCGAGGGGTTCGCGCATGTAGGTGGATTCATCGCCGACAAAGCGATGGATGTTGAATTCCTTCACCGGCGGCTGGCCCGCGGCATACCGGAACAAGTGCCCTGGGGGCGGCACGACCTTGTACTTGTTAAGCCCCGCGGTGATCGTCGAGGATCCCTTGTTGCGCACCCGGCAGCCCGCATAAAAGGTTCCCTGGTAAGACAGGTAGGCAATGCCCCACGCACTGGGATTATCGGTCCATGTATACCACGTCCCCGCGCTCGGCCCAAAACTCTCCCACGCATTGCTCTGCGTAAACCAGTGCAGCACGGGCGGGTTGGTCGACAGCGCCGGGTCATACACCACAAACCCAAAATAATCCGCCGGATCGCCCGTCGCGGGCAGGCGCGAGGTGCTGCCGTCCACGCCGCGCGCGGTGATCGCGTAGCGCACCATCTGGTTCACCGTCCCGGCGCTCGACGGAATCGTCGCGGCATACACGCGGTCGCCCGCCGCGCCATCGTTGTGCGCGCCATCGTCGTACATGTTGGTCGTCACCGTCGCGCCGTACATGACGACATATTGCAGCGACGCCGTGGCCACGCCGCCCCCGAGGTCATGCGCCACCGTCGCCCGCACGATTACGTTGGACGCGTCCGCGGGTTCATAGGGTGTATGCGTGACGTTCGTGATCGACGGGCCAAACGCCGAACGCCCCGCATTGTTGGCCGCGTTCGGCGTCGGGGTGTCGAAATAGACCAGCGTCCCCGTGGGGCTGGAGCTGTACCCATAGGAAACATCCCGATATTGTGGGGGAAATTGGGGCGCGAACGCGGTGGCGACCACGCCGCTCGGGTTCACCAGCGCCAGATACTCGCCGTCGCCGTCCAGCTTGAAATCGGCGTGCAGCCGCCCCCCGATCAGGGAATTGGTGCTGCCCGATGCAAATACCACCAGGTATTGTCCCGGCGCAATGCTGTTGCTGGGAAAGGTCCATTTGGTGAGGTCCCCCGGATCGTCAGTCAGGTGCCAGCCCTGTATGTTTACATTTCCGGACCGCGCGGGACGCGTGTCGCGAACTTCAATCCAGTCAGGATAGTTGGTGGCCGCGTCGGCGTACTTGGTCTCATTGACCGCCATGAATTCGGTGATTTCCAGGACATCCCCAAGCAAGCGCGCAGGAACGCCGAACGCCAGCAACAGCGCGGCTCCGCCCGCCAAAATGGAACGGGATGTTTTCACTACAAAGAGAAGTATAGCAAAAAAAAGACGGATGGAAAACCACCAAGACACGAAGCCCCTTTTGTGCTCCGCTTCGTGCCCTTCGTGTCTTCGTGGTTCTCCGAATCCTACGCCCCCACAACCAGCTCAAATCGCCGCACCGCGACCCCCGCGCCCTCCACCACCAGCGCCCCCAGATAATCCGGCGCCGGGGCCAGATCGCACCGCGTCCAGGGCTCGATCTCCGCCGGCGGCGCGGCGGTATCGACATTTTTAAAGGCCTCCCAGATACCCTCGCCCGTGGCCTTGACCATGGCTTCCTTGCGCGTCCAGAACGTCAGAAATAATCGCGCCCGCGCATCCTCCGGCGCCGCCTCCAGTTCCGCGCGCTCGCGCGGGGAGTAAAACCGTTCGGCGATGGCCCCATGCTCCCGCGCCGGATCGAAAGATTCCACATCCACCCCCACGCGCCGCTCACGCGCCAGCGCATAAAGCACCAGATCCCCCGCATGTGCCAGATTGAATTGCAGTTCCGGATGCGCGCCATCGACAAACGGTTTACCGCCGGCCTCGGCACGAATGCCCACCTCCGCTGGCGACACACCCATGCAGGCCCCCAATATCTGTCGCAGCCCCGCCCGCGCAAAAACAAACCGCCTCCGGTCCTTCTCAAACACAAACCGATCCGCGCGCGCCTGCTCATCCGGCGCAAGCCACGCCCGCACGCGCCCCACCACCCCCGGATCAAATCGCGCGCGAAACACATGCGCCTCGCCAGCCGGCGGAATCGCAATCCGCGGTGGTTTTGTCCAAGTCTCTGCTTTTTCCGTCACGTCATGCCTTTTGGGTAGGGCGGGGCCGCCGGACCCGCCGCTTCGTCGCGCCACCCCTTCCACCCTTGTCTATAGGCCCAGAATGGCTATAATTGCACGACTGTTTGTTGCTCCTTCCGTTGGGGATTCTGAACATGAACGTGAGCCGCGTGTGCGCCATACGATTATTCGCGCTCTTGGCGTTGCTGCCCGGTTCCGCCACTTCGCACGCCCAAACTCTCCGCAATCTCGGCTCCGTCCTGGACAGCGCCGGCGCCCTCTCCACCAACACCATCACCCTCGCCTCCGTCGCCTATCGCCACGCCAGCGCCTCCGGCCAGCCCGGCGCAATTTTCTCCAGTTCCAACGGCGCACTCACCCACCTCGCCGGATTCCTGCAGGCCGTGGACATCAAAACCCCCGGCCTCGACAGCGATAGCGACGGCCTGGCCAATGAACTCGATCTCGACAACGACAACGACGGACTTGCGGACGCGACGGAAATCGCCGGTGATGGCTTTGCACCCGCCAACCCCAACGTCTTCACCGATCTCAACACCGCCGACTCCGACGGCGACGGCATGAGCGACGGCGCGGAAGCGGTGGCCGGCACCAGCCCGACCAACAGCAACGCGCTTCTGGAAATCCTCGCCATCAACAGCGTCGCCACCACCAATCAGGTGATTCAGTGGTCCGCGCGCGGCGACGGCGCGAAGCAATACCAGATTCTCTCCTCCACCCGCGTCCCCCCCACCAACGTGATCGCCACGCGCACGGTGACCGGCGGCGCCCCGCCCTGGTTCGACACCACCGCCGCCTTCACCAATGCCGGCCAGACGAATTTGACGCAGTTCTACCGCGTCCAGGCGCTGCCGTAGGCTCTCCTCGGCAAATCCCGCTTGCGCCACGCGCGAAACACGCGATAATGCGGGCGTCGAACCCACATGAACGCCATGCGCAAGCCCCGAGTCGGCATTTTGGGCGGGACCTTCAACCCGCTCCACATCGGGCACCTGATCCTCGCCCAGAGTGCCTTGGAATCGTTTGAATTGTCCTCCGTGCTCTTCATTCCCTGCGCCACACCGGCCCACAAAAGCAGCCGGGCTCTGCTCCCGGGTAAACACCGCCTCGCCATGGTCGAGCGCGCCATCGGCTGGAATCCGTTTTTTGAGTCCTCGGACATGGAACTGCAACGCCCCGGCGTGTCCTATGCCGTGGACACCGTCGCCGCCCTCACGCGCCAGCGCCCGCAGGCCAGCTTCTTTTTCATCATCGGCGCGGACACCTTGCGCGAACTGCACAAATGGCACAACATCTACGACCTGCTCGCCCTCTGCCGCTTCATCACCTTCGCCCGCCCCGGCAACGGTCTCGACACGATCAAGCCGGCGGACTTGAAACTCGATCCGCCCTGGCCCGAGCGTCTGCTCAAGGACGTGATGGTGGGTAGGCACCTCGAAATTTCTTCCTCGGACATTCGCTACCGCATTGCGGAAGGCTTGAGTATCCGCTACCTTGTGCCGCCAGAAGTCGAAATGTACATCGCCGAACACCGGCTTTACCGGCGATAATTTTGAGAGTCCGCCGGGGTGGCCCGTGACCTCCGGGCGCGGGCAGCATGGGAGTTTGACCATCAGCACATCGAAATTGTCGGCCACGGAATTGGCCAAGCTGGCCCGCAAGGCCCTGGAAGAAAAGAAGGGGCGGGACGTCGTCCTGCTGGACGTGCGCAAAATCTCCACCGTCACCGATTATGTCCTGATCGTGACCGGTGGCAGCGCGCCGCAGCTCAAGGCCATGGCGGTGGCCGTACAGCAGGAACTCAAGAAGATCGGCATCCATGCCTACCGGCGCGCCGGCTCACCGGACTCGGGCTGGGAGGTTCTGGACTACTTCGACCTCGTCATCCATATGTTCTCGCCGCAAGCGCGGGAATACTACGCGGTTGAAGAACTGTGGGAGAAAGCCCCTCGCCTGGCGTAACCGCGTCGAAGGCGCCACTGTCGTCCGGCGCCGCGTCATCCAGCGCCAGCCCCTCCATGCTTAATAAATCCTGCGCCAGGGCGCGCAGCTTGGCGTCCGCATCCCCGCCTTCCGCCTGGGTCGCCGCGCTGGCGGTGCCGTCGCTCTCCGTGCGCGCCATGGACACGATGGCATGCACCTGCGCGATGCGGTCGGCGGGTTGGCCGCCGCTTTCGCCGCCAGTCCCAAGCCACATCCACGTCCCCACCGCCAGCACAAGGCTCGCCGCATAGGCCAGCCCTCGCAGCCATACGGTGGGGAAAATCAGCGCCGGAGCCTTGCGGCGCGCGGCGGCCTCACGGATATGCTGGCGCACGACCACGCTTGGCACAGGCGCCGGCAAAGCGGCGCGCGCCACGGCCACAACACGCCGGTTGGCGTCGCGCAAGGCAAGCGCGTCCGGCTCCGCAGCCAGCAGGACCTCGAGCTCACGCCCCTCGCCCTCGTGCAATTCGCCGGACTCCGCCAGCAACAACTTCCGCTCCAATTCGTCGCGCTTCATTTTTTCACCCAGTCGTCGGCTCTCCGCCTCTCCCCGCGCCTCTGCGGGAGATTTTCGTCCTCACCCCGCCGCCAACCCCTCATAATCACCACGCAACAGCGGCCGCAACTTCGTCAGCGCGTATTGCATGCGCGCCAGCGCCGTGTTGATCGACACGCCCTGCAACCGCGCGATCTCCTTGAACGACAGATCGACCTGCGTGCGCATCACAAACACCTCGCGCTGCTCCACAGGCAGCGTCGCCACGGCTGCGGCAATCCGCACCCCGAGATCGCGCGCCGCCAGCTCGCCCGACGGCAGCGCACCGTCCGCCGCCAGCGTGCGGGCAATCCCGCGCCCGTTTTCATCCTCCTGGTCGAGACTCAACTCCGGTTTTCGCCGCCGGATCCGGTCAATCGCCACGTTGCGCGCAATCCGCACCAGCCAGCCGCCAAAATTGTCGTCACGGTATTGGTCCAGCTTGCGGATGACCTTCAGCCAGACCTCCTGAAAGATGTCGTCCGCCCCGTCCCGCCGCCCCGTCATGTTGACGATATACCCAAAGAGCATGCGCTGGTGCCGGTCGATCAGGCTGTCCAGCGCGTCCACGTCGCCGTGGCGATACCGGTCAATCAACTCGCGGTCAGGTGTCTCCATGATGCCTGCTGCCTGTCCCGGGCTGGCGCGTCGTTGGTCTAACGCACCGCACCGGCAAAATATTGTGATGCCCAATGATATCCGTCGCGGGTGGCGTGCCAGCTCGCATGACCCATTTCACGCAGATAAAACCCCGCAAATGCCCAAAATTCCGCCATCCGGGGCGAGGAAACGAGCACCACCCAGAGGCAAACGCCGGCCACATTAAATAAATATATGACCGCATAAGAAAACACCCGCCCATACAGGTGGATGTCGCTCTGATGCTGCATCAGGCTGCCAATCGTGAAGGTGAAGTGGAACCCCCAGGTAAATCCCACCAGCGCCAGCCACACGAGATTATAGCGCGCCATGTCGAAAAAAGCGCCCAGCACATAGTACCCCACCACCAGCAGCACCGTGTAGAGCGGGAAGAAATAGGGTGCCAGCGTGATCAGAAAATTGTTTTTGGTCAGCGTCACGCTGCCGCGGCTCTTGGAAACCGACATGCGCAGCACGCGCGCGCCCATCATCGTGCCCCATAACGCATGGGTCAGCTCATGGGCCAGCACGTAGGTGCGGAACGGCTTGGGCAGCGTGTAATACATCACCAGCCAGAGCACATACCCGCCACCCAGCGCCAGCGTGGACGGCGGCAGAAACGCAGTGGACTCCGGGCGCACCGCCGCGGCCAGCGCCATCAGGGTCTGCGTGGCGGCCACGCAAACCGGCAGCAGCAGCAGCCCGACCAGGAATCGCAACAGGCCCATCATCGTGGCGCCTTCATATCATCGCCCAGGCCGCCAAACAACCGCGCCGTGGCTCCCGGCCGGCTTGCCGTAAGGGGTCAGTTACGGGAAGTGTCGCCGCGAGCGTGAGCGCGCGGGCCGTCTCACGGACGGGTCGCTCACGCTCCCCGCTACGGCCACCCCCCCGGAACTGAGACGATACCACTTGCCCGCCTTTTCGGATTGACCCCACGCCCGCGGTGGGTATTATACCCCGCTCAACTGCCGAAGGTTTCGTAAGGAGTCGATTCTATGCCCAATTTACCCAGCGCCGCGAAGCGCATGGTCACGTCGCGCATCAAGCGCACCGCCAACCGTGCCAGCAAAACCCGTCTCGCCACCACCAATCGCCTGTACCGGGAAGCCCTGACCGCCGGCGACAAGTCCAAGGCCCAGGAATTGAATCGGACCTACAGCTCGCAACTGGACAAGGCCGTGAAGCAGGGCGTGATCAAGGCCAACAACGCCAGCCGCCACAAGGCCCGCGCCGCCGCCGCCCTGAAGAAGGTTTAAGATCCCAATACGTTCGAATCGCCCGCTCAGGGATTCGAACGCATACCCGGTTTTCCGCGAACTCTGCGCCTCCGCGAGAGATTCCTTCCGGAAATGCGTCAACGCAAGCCGGGCCATGCACCCGCCTCACCAATATTCGACCAGCGCCTCGACAATGTCGTGGGACAGATCACGCGCGCATTCGGGCAGCGCCTGCGCCTTTGAAGAGGCCAGGTCGCCAAAGAAATCAAAGGTCGCCTCTCCCTGCACATGGCGCGTCAACATGGGCGTGTCTTCTTTCGCCCGGAACATCGTGATGTCGGCGTCGATATACATGCGATACTCGCGCGTAGTCTTGTTGGAGTCCTGCTCGTAGCGCAACGGCTCCAGCTTGAACCGCACGAGCGTCACATCCAGCCGCGCATCCGCGGAGGCTTCATCCGCAACACGCAGGGTCCCGTCGCGCTGGAACTCGCGCGTCAGGGCGCGCGTGACCTCCGTGTCAATTTGCGGCTCCTCGGTGTTGTTCACCACCGTCGGCACATACACGGACTCAATCCCCGGCGGCAGCGCGGAACCCAGCCGGTAGGCGCAACCGGACAGCAGAAACAGCACCGCCACGGCCGCCAGCATCGTGGCGCATGAACGCCATAAATCAGTTTTCATGTGTTCTTTCCACTTGGAGTTGCAGCGCCGCCACGCGTTCGTCGGCGATGACGCGCCGGTCGGATGTCGGAAATTTGTTTGCGAAATCGCTGTAGGCAATGATTGCGGATTTTGGCTTTTTGGCAATCTTATCGTAGAAAATCGCGCGGTCGAAGTACATGTCCGCCAGGCGCTGCTTCAGCTCCTCGGCGAGCGTCTTCGCTTCCTCCGCGTGCGAATCCTCGGGATGATTGCGCATGAATCCAAGCAGGGCGGAGAGCGCCTCGCGGCACTGATCCTCGTCGCGCGCACTCTTTTTTGACAAAATGTAGAGCGTGTGCGCCCGGCGGTAAGCCGCTTCCATGGCCAGGTCGCTGCGCGAATAGCGCAACAGCAGCGTCTCATACGACACCACTGCCAACTCGGGTTCGCCGGTGGCCTCCTGAATCGCCCCCACATTGAACTGCGCCTCGGGCGCCCGCTCCCAGTTGGGACCGTTGCTGACAAGCTGCTCGTACAACGGCACCGCGCGCCCCGGATCCTCAAAGCCCGGCAAAAACAGAATGTCGGCGTGGCGCTCGGTGCGCACCGCGTTGGCCAGCTTAAATTGCGTTTCCAGCGTGTCCTGATACGGGAACGTGCCGGCAAAGTACCGCATCAGATACTGGTATTCTTCAAACGCCTGCTCGGCTTTCCCGCGCCGCACCAGCAGATCAGCGAACATGCGCTGCGCGCGCGCCGCTTCGGGCGCATCGTGCCAGCGATGGACCAGCGCGTTAAACGCCTTGGCCGCCTTGCGCACGTTCCCTTTGGCGAGCTGCTTTTCCGCGTAGGCATACTGCGCCTCGGGGGTGTCTTTCTTGGCGCGGTGAAACAGCCAGCCGGGATGCTTGCGCTTGGGCGCACCGAGATCGTCGTGCGTGCTCGCGGCATCCGCAAAGGAGTCGTTATCCTGATTGGGCGGCTGATATTGCTGGGCGTTCGCCGGCGCCGGCGCCTGAAATCCACCCAGCGCCAAAGCCCACGCCAGCAAGACGAATCTGGACAGAATCGGGCTGATTCGGGGGAAATGCATACCCGCGAGCGTATCGGCGGCTCCCAAGCCGGGTCAAGCCTTGATTCGGTCCCCACGTTTGCTATCGTTCGGTGCTTGCGCTCGGGTTTCCCGCCATCACCGGTCGTGGCCGGATCGCGGCCAACATTCGTAAAAATTGCATGAAAAAAGTTCTGATTCCGACCAAACTCGACGCGATCGCTGCGGAAACCCTCCGGGCCGACGGACAATACGAGGTCATCCAGGACCCCGCCACGCCCCTCGCGCAACAGGTCACCCGCCACCCGGACGCGTATGCCCTCATCGTGCGCAGCGAAGACGTGACCCCCGCGATCCTCGACGCCCTGCCCGCCCTCAAGCTGATCGTCCGCGCCGGCGCCGGCTACAACACGATCGACATCGGCCACGCCCGCAAGCGCGGCATTGACGTCATGAACACCCCCGGCGCCAATTCCAACGCCGTCGCGGAGGAAGTCGTGGCGCTGATGCTCGCGGATGCGCGCCACATCATCGCGGCGGATCGTTCCGCCCGTGCCGGGGAATGGGAAAAGACGAAGTTCATGGGCCGCGAACTGGCGCACAAAACCGTGGGCATCATGGGCCTCGGCAATATCGGCCGCCTCGTGGCGCGGCGCCTCTCCGGCTTCGAAGTCACCCTCCTCGGCTATGACCCGCTCGTCGGCAGCGATCGCGCGCGCGAACTCGGCGCGGAGTGGGTGGATCTGGAGACGCTCTTCAGCCGCTGCGACTACATCACCCTGCACCTGCCCGAAAACGAAAACACCCGCGGCCTGGTCGGCGCCCGCCTGCTCGGCCTGATGAAGCGCGGCGCCACGATTATTAATTGCGCGCGCTCCGGCGTGATCGACGAAGCCGCCTTGCGCGCCGCCAAGCAGGCCCGCGGCCTGCACTTCCTTAATGACGTGTACGAGAAGGACGAGGCCGGCCCCAAAAGCGTCGCGGACCTCGCGGACATCATGCTGCCCCACCTGGGCGCGAGCACCCAGGAAGCCAACAGCAACGCCGCCCGCCAGGCGGCCGAACAGTTGATCGGCCTCGACCGCAAGGGCATCACCAGCTTCATCGTCAATCGCGACATCCCCGAAGGCCTCGACCGCACCTACTGCGAGCTGGCCAACATCCTCGCGCGCATGTGCCGCTCGATTCTGGGGCGCGTCATGCCGCTGAAACAGATCGAAACGTCGTTTTACGGCGCCTTGGAAAAATATAGCGACTGGCTGCTCGTCCCCCTCGTGGCCGGCATCTGGGAGGATTTCGTGCCCAGCATGGATTACCGCGCGGCTCGCGTCTTCCTCGCGGACCATGGCATCACCTATAACAACCGCCGCGTGGACCAGGAAAAGGGCTACGGCAACTCGATCACGCTGGATATCACCAGCGAGACGGACTCCGACGTGCTCAAGCACATCAGCGTGCGCGGCACCGTGACCGAAGGCAACCTGATGGTCTCGCGCATCAACGAATTCGATAAACTCTATTTCGAGCCCGCGGGCGACATGCTCATGCTCCTCTACGACGACCGCCCCGGCGTGATCGGCACGATTGGCGCCAAACTCGCCGCCGCCGGCATCAACATCGAGGACATGCGCAACCCGCACCACGCCCGCACGAACCGCTCGCTCGTGATCATGAAAATCAACCGCGCCCCCGCACCCGAAATCGTGCAGGACATCAGCCGCACCATCGAAGCCATTTCCGCCTTCTCCTTCGCGCTGTGAACCATTCCGAGGTGGCCCGGGCGCTCCGCGCGCGGGCGTTCGCCTGCCCAGCCTAAGGCCCCCGGCACGAAATTCGTTCTCTAAAGTAAGACGCCGTGAATCCCGCCCCCCACAACCCGCAGGCCGAAAAACTCGCCGCCTTCGAGCGCCTCGTGGAAACCTACGAAGCGCCGCTCCTGCGCTATGCCACGCGCTTGCTGCGCGATACGGACGCCGCCCAGGATGTCGTCCAGAATGCGTTTCTGCGCCTGCTGCGCAACTGGCGCGACGCGCTCGAACCCAGCCCGCAGATTTCATCCTGGCTCTACCGCGTGACCCACAACGCCGCCGTCGACCATCTGCGCCACGAATCACGACTGCGGGTGCTGCACGAAAAGGAAGCGGCGGAACGCCCCCAGGAATTGCCGCCCGACCGCGGCACCGCCTTCCGCATCAGCGAGGAGGCCGAGGCCGCCGCGCTGGCACTGCAATCCCTGGACCTCCGCGATCGGCAACTGGTGATCCTGAAGGTGTATGAAGAAAAGTCGTATCGCGAAATTACCGAAATCACAGGACTGACAGGCTCGTATATTGGGTATCTGTTACACCACGCGATGAAGAAGCTGGCGGCGGCGCTCCACGCCCGCCGCGGGCAACAAGGGCCATGAGGCACAGCATGTCGAAGAATCACACAGATCCAGGAGAACCGGATATCACGGGCGGCAAATGCGCGGACATCCAGGAATTGCTCTTCGATTTCGTCTCCCACGAACTCGAACCGTCCCGCGCGGACCTCGTGCGGCGCCATTTGGGCCGCTGCCCCGCCTGCCGCGCTCAGGCCGCCGAGCTGCGCGAGACCGTCATGGCCCTGCGCGCGGCAGCCGCCACCGATTCCGCCATCCCGCAACATGTCTCGCCGGACCGCCGCGAACGCTTGGTCTGGTCCGTCATGCATCCCGTTCGTGATTGGCTGCGCACCCATCATGTTCTCGTGTCGCTGCTGGTGGCCGTGATTTTGCTGGTGGCGCTTTGGGCGATCTTGCGTAGAGTCGACGCCATCCCGGAAGAGGAACCGCTGGTCAATCCACACGAAGTCATCATCGGCGCCGGAAAACCATGAACCCCGCCACCCCCATTGCCATCACCATGGGCGACCCCGCCGGCATCGGCCCGGAACTTTGCCTGCGCGCCCTGGCCGCACCAGAGGTGCGCAAGCTCTGCACCCCAATCATTTTCGGCGACACCGGCGTCCTGCGTCGCTTGTCAGAACGCTGCAACCTGCCGATGCCCGCGCCATCCAACATTCACGACTGCACCACCCTCGACACCGCCACCATCACCCCCGGAAAAATCCAAGCCGCCTGCGGCCGCGCCGCCTACACCTATATTGAATCCGCCATAAAGGCCGCGCTCGCGGGCCGCGTCGCCGCCATCGCCACCGCCCCGCTTCACAAGGAAGCCCTGCACCGCGCCGGCATCCGCCACCCCGGCCACACGGACATTCTGGCGGAACTGACCGGGGCCACGCGCATCTGCATGATGCTCGCCGCGGAGGAACTAATCGTCAGCCTCGTGACAATCCACGTCGGCCTGGCCCAGGTGCCCAATTTGATAACCACCGCCCATATCCTCGACGCCGCCGAACTCACCGTCGCCGCATTACGAAAACTCGGGCGCCCGGATCCACGCCTGATCGTCTGCGGCCTGAACCCGCACGCTGGCGAAGGCGGGCTCTTCGGTCGCGAGGAAATCGAAATCATCGCCCCGGCCGTGGCGGAGTTGCGGCGGCGCGGCATTCACGCGGAAGGCCCGCTTCCTCCCGACACCGCCTTCGTGCCGGAACGCCGCAAGCAGGCCGACGCCTACATCGCCATGTACCACGACCAGGGCTTGATCCCCTTTAAAATGCTCGCCTTCGAGCACGGCGTGAACATCACCCTGGGCCTGCCCATCGTGCGCACCTCCGTCGATCACGGCACCGCCTTCGACATCGCCTGGCAGGGCCGCGCCTCCCCCGCCAGCCTGATCGAAGCCATCCGCTGGGCCGCGCGCCTCGCGGGCTGAGGCGGAGTTGTTGGGTTCTATGCAGGGCTCAACCTTGGTCGTGGCCCGGCGTTGGCGCCGAGCAAGCTCGCGCCTGGTAAGCAAAAGAATGCTGGTCCAAAATATAATAAATCAAATCGTTGACCGAATAAAAAAGGGTTCGTTATGGCGAATGCCGCCGTTGAGGTTCCGAGCGGAGCGAGGAAACCTCCGATGGCTTGTTCGCCTCAGCCTCTCGCCGTCAACTCGCTTTCGCGGAATTTCCGTTCCGACCTCATCACAAAAACGACAAAGAGGTCCTGCTTCTCGATGCGATAGAAAATCCGGCACGGAGGGACAACAACTTGCCGGTACGGCAAGTTTGAAATCTCTTGGGGAATCGAGCCGGACTTGGGAAACTCAGCGAGGCGCTCAACGGCGCGGAACACCCTCTGAACGTAGCGTTGCGCAGCACCTGGGTTATCAAGCGCAATGTACTCGGCGATGGCTTCGAGATCGTTGAGCGCTGGGTCAGTCCAGATCAGGCGAGCCATCGCTTCATCCTCTTTCTCGCCTGGTCATGAGGAACAGTCCGCTTCTCCTGTATGGCTTGCTCCCCCCGTGCAATCCCCTCGAGAATGCGGATTCGGCTTTGCTGTTCATCAAAAGTCTGAACATCAACAAGGTAGGCTGCGGGTCGACCATGCTCGGTGATGAGCATGGGGCTGCGATCTTCCTGCACCTCGGCGATCAGGCGCGTGGCTTGGCGCTTGAGGGTGGTGACGAGTTCTGTTTTCATGGTGATACTATAGTGGCACTGTGGGCCTTTTGTCAATCTGGAGGCGAACCCGCTGGGGTCAGCCCTTAAAAATTAAATATACAGTCCTCCCCAGCCTCTACTTGAGGCACCACGACATTATGTATTCCCAGTCTTGCCGCAAGCAAGTATCGTGTCATGCGATTCGCCCCGCCGCCGCCCGGGGGAATACGCCTAACATGAACACCCCGAATAAACTTCCAGATCTAAAACACTCGGCGTCCGTCGGTGTTCTATACATTGCCGTGGCGCTGACTACGATCGTGGTGCCGGTCCTGGGCGTGGGCTATGCCGCCTGGCTCTTCGCGCAAGAAGGCATCAGCGCCATCGACCTGTCGCTCCTTCTCGGCATGTACCTCTTCACCATCCTGGGCGTAGAGCTGGGCTACCACCG
Organism: Kiritimatiellales bacterium; assembly: GCA_945949405.1. GTDB lineage: Bacteria > Verrucomicrobiota > Kiritimatiellia > UBA8416 > JAIOPI01 > JAIOPI01. Next base: position 13,384 of record CAMFEP010000006.1, on the reverse strand, counting down.
CTACCTGACCCACCGCGCGCTAAAAGTCCGGCCGTGGCTGAAGCGCCTGCTGGTCGTCGCGGGCGCCATGGCCGCCGATGGCCCGCCCATCTGGTGGTCCGCCATCCACCGCCGCCACCATGCGTTCAGCGACCAGCCCGGCGACCCGCACTCGCCGAATGCGCCCCACGAAGGCCTGGCCGGCTGGTGGCATGCGCACATCGGCTGGATGTTCAAACCCGACTACACCGCGGCGCACTCCGTCCTCCACGCGAAGGATCTGCTGCGCGAAGCGGATCTACGCGCCATCGATCAACAGTACATCTGGTGGGTTCTACTTGGGCTTGCCTTTCCGGCGCTGGTGGGCGGCGCGCTGACCGCAAGCTGGCATGGCGCCTGGACCGGTTTCGTCTGGGGCGGCCTCGTACGCATGTTCTGCGGTCAGCACGCGCTGTGGTGGGGCATCGTCACCCTTTGCCACACGATCGGCACGCGTCCCTTCGAAACCGAGGATCGCAGCCGTAACAACGTGCTGGTGGCCATCCTGTTTTTGGGTGACGGCTGGCACAACAATCATCACGCCTTCCCGGCCTCTGCGAAGGTGGGCCTGCGCTGGTGGGAATTTGATCCGACTTGGTGGGTAATCGTGGTGTTGCGGCGCCTGGGGCTCGTGTGGGATGTCAATGTCCCGGCCGATACCAGCGCGCGTGGCCAGCACTACCAGCGCGGAAAACCCACGACTTGAAGCAAACGGAATTTTTGAGGTAGGGCGCGACCGCCGGGCGCGCCGTTCCAATTCCGCCGGCCCCGCCTTGCCCGCTCAAACACTCCCCATCACCGGGCTTGGCCCCAATACACGCAAGGACACCCGCAGGAACGACAACAACACGCCCGACTTGCCACGATAGCGAAACCGCCCGCGCAGCAGCGCCCACGCGAACCCCGCCACAAACCCGCCCGCGTTCGGGCTCCCAAACACCACCAGAAAAGTCTCCGAGTCCACGCGCAACATGGACGGCGTTTCATTTCGGAATCGATAGGTCACCGCGATCCACGCGGGCATCGCGTTGAGATGCACATCCATCGGCTCCTTCCCCGTGAATTCCAGATTCATCATAAACGGGCGCACGGTGATGTTGTCCGCCTTCAGCCGCGAAAATCGCTGCAAGATCACGCAGCCGGCCTCGCGCCGCAAATGGCGGGGGGAGCGCACGTGCCGCACCTGCTTGTTGGGATGCCGCGCCACGGCTTTTTCGGCCGCCGATCCCGGCATCACATAGACCAACTCCCGGCGCTCGGTCAGCGGCTGCACCACGCGCTCCAGATAGTCGCGCGGGGCCTCGCGAAAGGGCCCGATGTTGTCCGTCCCCGCCGGACACACCGCGATGCAATAGGACGATTTATAGTTCGGCCCGTGCGCCAGCGATTGCCACCAGGATAGCGTTTCCGGCTCTCCGACGTTGCGCCGGTACACGGCGGCGTTTTCACTGTTGGTCAGGTCGTCCACCCAGTCCTGAAAGCCGCTCAAAAATTCCCGGTAGTTGTGCGTCACGCAGGCATTCACATCGAACGGCGCCGTGGCCGAAATCGCGCCGACGGGACAGGCCATCACGCACAACATGCAGTTCGTGCAGGGGCTGGTCTCCAGCGGCTGATGGTACCGGTCAATGACCGCGTCAATCAGGATCGACTCGAGCAGAATGTAGCTTCCAAGTTTTGGATGGATCACGCTTCGGTGCACGCCCATATGCCCCAGACCGGCCTGCACGGCGATCGGCTTGTGGCTGACCTCCCACATCTTCGCCGGCCAGCGAGACGTATCCATGGGAAAGGACACGGGCGGCACCAGGCCGCGCACGCCCTGTTCGTCGCGCAGGCGGGCCAATATCCGCCGCGCCACGTCCGTGATGTCGTGGATCACCCGCCGGGTTTCGTCGTTGGCGTAATGCCGCGGCGGCGCGCGCATGCTTTCAGGATTAACACGGCAACAGATGGAGATGATGCTGCGCACGCCCGGCAACACCATGCGGATTTCCTCCCGCTCTGCGCCCAGCGCCGCGCGCTCCGAATCGACAAACCCCGCGTCGTCGGCACCCTCCTCCAGGCAAATGGCCCGCACCGTCTCGGCATTGAGCACAATGGCTTCGCGCGTCATGCAACCCTTCTCCATGCGCGCCGTCAACCCACCGCCGCCGGCGCCTGTACGCTGCAACCCCACGTCTGCGGGCGCAGCCCCTTCCGGCTCGCAAATTCAAACGTTTGCGTCCCCGTGTGCAACGTGGCCGCATTTGGCGTGACCTCGATGCGCAGCACCTCGTCCGGATGGCGTGCCGCCAGAATCGTCGCCAGCAGGAGCGCGCGCTCGGCGCCGTCGCCCCGCCCGTAATTCCAGACTTCGTCCGGCTGTGCCAGCCGGCCAGGATCGTCGTAAATCGATTCGTCCGCCAATTGGTTGACCCGCCCGATCACGGCGACATCATCCATGTCACGCGTGGCCGCCACGGCCACCGGGCTGCGCTCCAATGCCGCCTTGATGAATGGGTCCGCATCTGTCCGGTTCAAATCGCGGTAGGCATAGAACGCCAGATCAGCTACTTCGTTGCGGTCGCGCAGTCCTTCGATCCGCGCGATGATCTCCTCACGATTCATACCCGTCGTCAACCCTAACGGCGCCTGATCACGGCGCAGTTCCTTGGCGCCAAGGTCCGGCAGGCGCGGCTGTAGATAGCAAAAGTTGCACAGCCCCTTGATGGCAGCCTCGGCATTCATGCAGTGCGTCGCAAATTGATCCTTGAGCCGCGCAAAGCCGTCGGAGGCGCACAGGTTGATCTGTTGCTCGCGAATGAATTTCTCGACGTCGTCCAGCACGATGCGCCCCGGCAGCGGGTTGACCTCGAAATCCTCGCCGGCCACCTCCGCCATCAGCTTCTCGCGCGTATCGTCGTTGAAACGAAACGAACAGCCCTGCTCATAGGCCAGCAATTTTTCCGCGGCAATATATCGATTCACGCCCAGGTTGAACCAGCGGACCTGGTAGCACTTTTGAAGCTGCGTGCTGTGGCGCACGAAATTGCCGAGAATTTCAGCGGTGAGCGGCGTCCGCAAAAAGCTCCGCAATTTTTCCGAGAAGCGCTGGTAAGCCTCCGGCTCGATCGATGCGCCGGGATAGAGCGTGTGCACCCATCCTGTCTCGTGCGCCACGATCGTGACGCGCTCATTTTCCAGCGCACGCCGCGCCTGCGCCGACAGCGCCGTGCCGTTGAACCACATGGTCTTCGTCACCAGGCGCCGGTTGTTGGTCAGAATGCCGTCGTCCATGTCCACGAAGTTCTGCGAATGCAGTGGCGTGGCCATCAGGAAAATGTTTTTGAGCGGCACGCGCGCGATGACGAACAGCGCCGCGGCATACAGCGCGGCCAGCGATACGCACTCGCCCGCGCCCGCCGGATAGTTGGGCTTGTGGCGGAACGCATCCATGGCCTCGACCGTTTCTGTCTTCCAGTACGGCACGACATTCCCCTCGTATTTATCGAGGCCGAAGTGCGTGCGGATATCGATGTCGAAGTAGTACTTGTCGCCCTCGTAGCCAAAAAGTGCGTTGGATTGCGCCAGCGCGCCCTCATCGATGAAGTCGCGGAAGCGCGCGATTTCGCGCTCCTTGGTGGTTAGCCCCCATGTGTCGAGATCGAGGTTGAAGGCGTAGTGATCCATGATGAATTGTTTCAGCCGCGTGATGCGGCGGTAGGGCTTCATCTTGTCCAGCCCGGCAAACCAGGGATCGTGGCGCCAGCGCCAGATGCGCGAGGACATGATGTTCGCCAGCACGAGGCTGTACATCAACTCGGGAAAGATGAAGACCTCCATGTCGGAGAGCGTCACCGCCGAGGACTTGCGTTCCAGTTCGCGCGCGTTCATTTTGCACTTTCATGGGCGTCGGCAAGCGACGCCCCTACAGGTCCGTACCGCGCTTGTAGGGGCTTCGCTTGCGAAGCCCGCCGTTCGTCATGTCACCGCAGATCCACTTCAAACCCACCCGTGACGGGGCGAATGTCTTCCACGCCCTCCACATCCGTAGGAACGGGCAACAGAAGCATCATGCACTCCGTCGAAAGCTTACACCGCGCGGGCAGCCAGCGAAAGGTTTTCTGCCCCTGGAACGTGCCGCGATCCACCGCCGCGCGCAGACTCACGGGGAACGGCGTGTTGGCGAATTCCAGTCCGCGCGCCAGCGTCCGCCCGTTCCAGGGCGCCGAACGCCGCGCGCGGTTTTCCTCCCAGTTTCCCACCCAGGGATAGTCCTCCCGCCGCCAGACATAGGCCAGCATCAGCCCCAATTTTGGATTCAACGCACTGACCCAGGCATGCTCCCGACGTGGATCTATCAATTGCGCCGAAAAGTCCGACGACGCGCGCGTTCCCAGCCGGCGCAAATCCACCGCGCCCCCCTTCGCGCCGGGACCGCGCGGCCACGCGAAAGACGCATCTGCCTTGAGCCGCTGGCGCACGCTGAAAACCCCGGGAAACGTATGCCCCGTGGTGGCCGGCATATCCACCACCGTCACGCCGGGATCGAGAAACGGCGGCCCGATCGTGACGTGCTGGCACAGCGTATAGGGCAAATCGCGCCGCGACATGTTTTGCACCGTGTCGCACACCCGCACATTGCACTCATCCGGCAACATCGTGAGCGTACGCGTCACGCGCATCTGCGCGGCGGGCAGGTCGCAGGCCAGCACGAGTTGCAAGCGGTTCCTCGCAACCCGCTGACTCACGCGCCGCCAGCGCGCGACCGGCGCTTCGCCATGGCACCCCATACCCGCGCGCGTCTCCTCCGCCGAGGGATCACCAAACCAGCCCAGGCACAGGTTGTGCCCCGCGATCCCGGCCAGCAGGCGCGAACCGTATTGTTTTTCAATGCGCGGCGTGACGGCCCAGGGTTCGTAGGTCGGCCACGGTGTTTGCCACAGTGGATTGACTTCCTCGCGCCCATGCAACACCACGCGCGCGATATGGCCGCCCCCGGCCAGCAGCGTCACGCGCAGCACATCATTATCCAGCTCCCACGCCGCGCGACGGCGATATGACACCCGGCTAATCTTCATCGACCGCCTCCTCAATCCATTTTAAAACCAGTTCCTGCTCCTCCGCCGCGGGATGCTCCTCCGCCCACGCCGCCCGCAGACATGCGGCCAACAACCGCGCATCCCCGGCCCTCAACTCCGCCGCCGCCGCGCGCGCGGCCTGCGCAAAGCGGCGCGGCGCGATGCCCTGCCTGAGCACGAGCCGCATGGTGCCCACAAGTCGATCGTTCCACCCCAGCTTGCGCCGCGGATCGCGGGTGACGCGCTCCACCGCATCGTGCAAATATGGATTGATCATGCGCACCAGCAGATCCTCGGCGTGGGCGCGATACCCGTCCAGGGTGAACAACGCATCAACGCCGGCATATTTGCGACACAACGCCGCGCCGGATTCCTCCAGCAATGCCGCGCGGGCCTGCTGCATCAATTCAGGATCGGCGGCCGCATCCGACAGATACATCGCCCCCCGCCGCAACAGCCGGTATCCCAACAGCGCGTGAATGGCGTTGTGACCATATAATTTTGCCTCCTCGAACGGCAGCAGGTCGTCCTTCTCCTCGAACATGTGCAGGCCCCGTTGAAATTCAGGCCACGGTACCCGCGTAATTAAAATGCGGTTGAAGGCTTCCACCAGAAACGCCCGCGACGCGGACGGCGTCATTGGCGTCGCCCCCTGTGCGCGCATGGCGTCGAAACCCGTCACGACCCCGCTCATTTTGCCAATGACCGTATTGAGGCAGGCCACGGAATCCAGCGGGGCTTGCTGCGCGCGCAAGGCCTCCGTCAACAACTCGGCCGCATGGTTGTGGTTTTCCCCCGTATACACAACCGCACGCGGTCCACCACGCTCCCGCTTGCGGCGCAACCCGTCCGCCAGCACACGCGCCACCGCATCGGGAGCCTCTCCGGCAAACAGCGCAACGCTGGGCAACGCCGTGGCAATTTCCTGGGCTTCCGCCAGCGCCTCAACCAGCGCCGCGCGGTCCACCGGATCGCGCGGGTTCAAAATTTCCACGCCACGGACTTCATGCGCCGCAATCCCGCTCGCGGTGGCAACATTGACGGTGTAGGCCCCGCCCGCCGCCCGCAAGGTCGCGACGGTTTCAGGGACCACCTCCGCCACGACCAGCCGCGAAAATTTGCCCGCGCGGAAAGCCTCATAAATAAACAGCCCCGCCTGAATGGGGCCAAAACCAAAGCCGACGAATGTGGACCGGGTCGCGGACATGATTTCTCTGTTGCTTGAGGTGGCCCGGGCGCTCCGCGCACGGGCAATGACTAACCACAAATTGTTATGGGAGTTTCGTGGGCTGCGCGGAAATCAGCATGTAGATCGCGCCACCGGATTTGCTTTCTTGCAGCGGTCCACCCGCGATGACCGTCGCCCCAAAGGGAACGCGCACACAGGTATCCAGCGACAGCTTGTGAAAAATCGGCTGACGCGCCACCAACTCGACGGTGTTGCTGCTCGACACGAGTGTGACCCGGTTCGTCCGCCAGTCCTCGATGCCCACGAGATTAGCGGCCAGACAAACGCTGACGTGTTTGTCTCCCGGCTCCAGCGTGGAAAGCGCACTAATATCGACGCCGATCTGCCGGAAGGCCGTTTCCGGCGGTGCGCGGTCGGCGGTGCTTCCGTCTGGGCGCGGCACGCTGAAGAGCGCGGGATAGGACACCAGCGTCACGTCCTCCGCGTGCGCCTCCACGCCGGATTCCGCGACGAGGCTGAATGCATGCACAATCGCCCCCTTCCCTTCGCGCACCCACCCCGCCACCGCCGCAGGGCCAGCCTGTTCCCCCGCCGCCGTGGTGGGCGTCGTGATGCGCACGATCGACACCTCCACATCGATTAACGGCGGGCGGGATGCTTTTGTCTGCGCGGCTTGCGGCACCGCGCACCCGGCGGCCAATATTATCGGCACAAGCATCGCTGCAATTTGAAACGTGGACTTCATTTCTTTGTGCATCTTCACATCATACCTTTATCGGCGGTGGGCGTGCCGGGAATTGTGATCCGAGCACAAGTACGTCATTCAACGGCCGCACGCCTTCCGTCGCGCCCGGCATGGAAAGCGACGCAGCGGCGCAACAGCAACCCAACCGCAAGGCCGAATTGTAATCCATGGCCTCGTGCAACCCGTACAACAATCCCGCGCAAAACGCGTCGCCGGCGCCGACCGTTCCCTTGATAAATCCGGATGGAAGCTCCAACGAACCCACAGCGTAGCGCCGGCCAGCGCGCGTTTCCAGATAGGCGCCCTCGGGCATGTGAATGGCCACCAACAGCATGTCGCCGCACTTCATCAGCGCCCGCGCGGTGGACACAAGACCCTCCGCATCCAGGCTGCCGTCCGCCCGGCGCGTGTTCTGGCCCACGCTCCGGCCCGCTTCGATTTCGTTGAGAATCAGATAATCCACATGTTTGAGCGCCGGCGGCACCACCGCCGCGAAGCGATCGCTATCCTCACTGACGACATCCACGCTGGTGCGAATACCCTGCGCGCGCAAGGCCTTCAAAAGCCCCGCCGCCACGATGCCGTGCTCGGGATCGGCCGCATCCATGCGATCCAGCAACAGCAGGTAACCGAGGTGAAAAATCCTGCAGCGCAGCGCCGACACCGGTACATGCTCCGGCCCGAAGAGCGCGTTCGCCCCGCGATGGTGAAAAAATGCGCGCTCCCCCGAGCCTTTCTCGCTCATAACGTCGGTGTACGACGTGGGCGCGTCTGCCGTGCGCACCAGGCCGGTCATGTCCACCCCCAGCCCGCGAAACTGGTCGAGAATGAACTGGCCGTCGGCATCGCGCCCAATCACGCCATGGCCGGCGAGAGGAAAAGGCGCGCGCAACCGCGCCAAATCGGCGAGAACATTCGCGGGCGCACCCCCGGTGCTGTGCACTTCCCCCAGAATATTCGCCAGCATGCCGCGCGCGGGCAGGTGATCCAGCGTCTTGACGCGATCCACAATCCAGTTGCCGCCGGAGGCGATGCCACGGCGCGCTGATTCCGGCACCGTCATGCGTCGCTCACCAACTTTACAACCGCCGACTCGTCTTCCTCGATCCGGCTGAAGCGTCCGACTTTTCGGTTTTCAAAAAAATTATCGTGGAGATCGTCGTTGGCCGTGGAGACCTCGCCAATGACCGCATAGTCGCCGTCCGGCCAGAAAGCATGTTTCACGCCCGGAATCAGCGTGATGCGCTCACCCGCACGCAACATGAACGGTTCGGCGGTGGAAATGTCCCGCGCTTCGCCGTTCACCTGCAGGCGGACCGTCGGTAAGGACGACGGCAACTCGAGCACCAGCGCGCCCCAGCGACAGATGATGTCCTCCTTTTTGGAAGCGTGGTGGTGGAGCGGCGTGATTTGCCGTCGCCGCGCAAACATCAGCTTTTCGCAATACTCGGGCTGCTCCGCGAGATTCACCAGCACCAGCCCATGGCGCGCGAACTCGCCAAGCCCGAAGTCGGTGACGTCCCAGCGCGGGTTTGGAGGCAACGCCCAGCCGTGGCGGATAAAGGCCGCGGTGGCTTCGCGAATGACGGCATTGATTTCTGAACGTTTCATGGTGATACTCCGCCGTTGGGATTGCCCTGATGCTATCGCATGACCGCAACATCGTGAAGAGGAATTGACGCATGAGCCTGCAACTGGAACCGAACGCGAAAATCCTGTTTCAGGGGGATAGCATCACCGACGCCGGACGCAATCGTGCGGTGCCGGGAAGCCTGGGTGGTGGCTATGCGCTTCTGGCCGCCGCCAACCTGGGGCTGCGGCACCCGGATCGAGCTTTCACATTTTGGAACCGCGGCGTCGGTGGCGATCGCGTCAAAGCCCTCGCCGCGCGCTGGCAAACCGATTGCCTTGACCTGCGCCCCACCTGGGTGTCGATCATGATCGGCATCAACGACACCTGGCGCCGCTATGACAGCGCCGACCCCACCAGCACGGAATCCTACGAGACCGATTACCGCCGCATCCTCACGCAAGTGCGCGACTCGCTGGGCGCGCGGTTGATTCTCCTGGAACCTTTCGTGCTTCCGGTCCCCGAGGACCGGCGTACATGGCGGGAAGATCTGGATCCGCGCATCGCGGTGGTGCACAAGCTCGCCAAAGAATTCAACGCGCTGCTCGTGCCCCTCGATAAAATCTTCGCCGAGCATGCACGCAAAACCGCTCCCGCCTACTGGGCCGCCGACGGCGTCCACCCCACCCCCGCCGGCCACGCCCTGATCGCCGAATCCTGGCTCAAAGCCGTTGGCGAGTAACCCCAAAAGCGGTCCGTACAGGAACTGACACCGACCGGGAGGGGCGGCCGCCTGGCCGCCCTGCGAACCGGCCCAACGTTACTGCCTGCAACATCCCGGTGGTCCGGACCCTCTGCCCTCCCCTGGTGTGCCTACGATTCACGCGCCTGGCTTGCACTCTGACCCTGACCGGGCCCTTCCAGGGGCTCCTCTTTTACCATCAACGCAAAAGCCAAAAGAGGCAGCGCCCCCGCAAAGAATACATAGCGCAGCGGATTCATGCCGCTGATTCCGCCCGTCGTATCGCGCGCCAGATTCCAGAAAATCAACAGGCCCGACAGCCACACCGCCGCGAAGTTCGGCAGCGCCCAGGTGGCGTGCATCAGTTTCAATCCGGGCGTGCGGCGGCGTGAAAATGGAGCGAACAAATTGCTGCCCAGATAGCCCAGTTGATCCGCCAGCGCATGCGCGGCGAACGCCGCAAAAATTACCCCGCCCGCCGCTGCGTCCCAGATCGCGGCGCCAGCCAATCCAAAGATGAAGGCAGTCACGAAACTGTGCGTCCAGTTGCGATGCCAGGGAATGAACACCGGCCGCACGCGTCCATCCCTCGTCGGCTCCATGCGATAGACCGGGCCATCAAAAATATCCACATCCGTCGTGGCCAGATATTCAATTTCGATGCCGCAGGGCAGCGGCACGCAAGCTTCAGCGACAACAGGCGCCACCGCGCCCCGTATCGGGTTTCCCCCTGTATCCACCACCAGGCCGTACGACACGCACACCCGCCGCCCCGGCACATCAAAGCGCACCTGGTATCGCTGCCAGCGATCCGCCGCCAGCTTGATTGTGTTCAGCTTCACATTCACATTGCGATTTTCTGCGTGGGCGCGCGCCACCGCCAGCGCCACCGCATCCGCAATCGGCTGTGCATCCGGCCGCAGTGGATCCGGAATCACGCCGAGCTCCGATTTATATAAAAACCGGATGAATTTGAAATCCAGCGTGTCGGGCAGCAGGCCAAAAATGCCGGCCAGAATGAAATAGAGCGGATTCCCCTCCGCGCCAGCGCGCACCGCCGCCGGGAAACAGGACGCCGCGGCCAGACCAATCGCAAAATGAGAAATACCCTTCATAAAACAAACACGATCCCTTGCCTCACTTGTAGCCCCGGCGCTCTGTCGCCGCGTCCGCGCAAGCGCCCCGACAGAGCGGGGCGGCTACAGCAGAAACATTTTGATATTCCGTCACTCCTACAACAACCCCAACCACTTCGCCACCGCCGGTCCACTCCCGCTCATGTTGCAGGCCATCGGCAGCAAAATTACGCCCAGGCAATTCATGCGACGTGAGCCCAGCAACACCGGCAAGAGCCCAATACCGGTGGCCACAGCCAGCACAATCAAGCCCATGAATCCGGTCATATACAGCACCAGCGCGACGCACACGCCGAGCGTCACCGCGGAAATGGGCCGGTAGCCGCAGCGCTGCATCAACCACAGCGTGCCACGCGTGAGCGGCCCCAACATCAAAAACGCCGTGCCGCCGGCGAGGCCGACGGCCGCGAACGCCATGAAGTATTCATAATATCCATGCGGACTGCAGAGCCCGCTCAACATCCAGGCTGCGCCACCGCGGGTCAACCCAATGCCGGGAATAAAAAACAACAACAGCCCGCCAACGAAGTAGGTCAGGCGCGAGGCGCCCTGCGATACCAGGAATACGCGATCATCCCGCAACGCCGTGGCATGCCCGGCCAGCATTCCGCCAATGCCGCCTGTGACCACCGGAATAAACGCTGCAAACCCGCCGCCAACCGTCCCCGCGTATCCGCCCTGCAGCACCTCCCGCCATCCCGCCCCAAATTTTTCGCCTTCCTGCTGCGCGGGAATCTCCACCGCACTCACGAGATTCAACAGCAACCACGGCAGCGTGAACAGCCCCACGAAGGCGGGCATCAGGTTTTGGAACGCATACTCGGGCGCCACGGGTGAGCGATACACCAGGACGAAGCCCAACAAACCCGAAAGCAGGAACGTGAGCAGGCCGGAACCCGTGGTTTTCCATCCATCCAAAAACGTGCCCCAACCACCCAGACTTAACCGCCCGCCCTTGGGCCATTCGGACATCAGCATGAAACAAATCACGGCCCAGACCACCCAGTGGACATGCGGTCGCATCACGGTTTCCGCAAAGGGTACAAGGCGCGGCGCCAGCGGCGCGAACACGAGCATCAGGATAAAAAGGGCCACCAGCCCTCCGGCGCTGGTGAGCATGACCGCCTCGCGCCCGCGCCCGGCCATCAAAAATTTCTGGCCCGGCAGCACGGTATACAACGCGCTCTCATCCGGCGCCGCCAGTAATATCGAGGGAATCGTCCCCCCCAGGGACCAGCCCACCGTCATGCCGATCATCAGCGGCATCAAGACTTCGATCGGAAACGGCGCGCCGGCCGCCGCCTGGGCGTGCGCCGCCAGCACGATGAAGGCCATGACATTATAAATATGCAACCCGGGAATGCAGGCCAGCACCGCCGCCAGCGCGGCCCCCAATGTCGCGGATAACGCCACCAACAACATTTTTCCTCCAGATGAAAAACCCGCAGCGGCAAGAAGACAAACCGAGTTGTGGGTCTGTTATGGGAGTGGGCACAACCGTAGATCGTGGGGGCGGGCTTCCCCTCTGGGTCCGTTGGACCCAACGGGTCCAGAGGACATGCCCGCCCTAAAGCGAAGCGAAACGCCTACTGCAGGGCCCGCTCTATTTTCCTGTTATGATTTCGGATTTGCTTCGGATTTCGGGCTTCGAATTTTCCCTTTCTTGGGGCCCGTTGCGGTCAGTATCCGCAACTGCTCGACCACCTGCACCCGCAACTTCGGCACGTCTTCCGCCGCCACGCTCAAACTCCCCGCCACGTCCACCAGCATCCCCTCGCCGGGCAACCGATTCTCCTCCGCCAGCCGTTGCGCCGCCCGGCGATGGGCCTGCACGCGCAACGCACCCGTGCCGTCATCGATCAAAAAGGAGCAATAATCCACCCGCCCATCCTCGCGCGTCAGCACCCGGGGTTCACGCACCACGCGCCCGACAACGCGCACATAGGCAAAATTCATCATGGGCGTGATGCTGTCCACGCTCACCACCGGCAGTTCGCGGTGCGTCACCATCAGGTACAGACCGCCGAGGCCCAGGAAGGCCAGCAGAAACGCCGCCAACCGCAGCCGCCGCAGCGCCGGCGAACGCGCCGAATCTTCGCCGCAATAGGGACACCGATCCGCCGGCCCAATGAATCGCTCGCAACTCGGGCAGCAATCCCCCCGCACCAACGCACTATTTTCCTGCGTCATGGGACGCATCGTGACAAACCCGCCTTTCCCATGCGATCTTTTTCTCTTTTGTCGCCAGTTACAATGGGGCCCGATAAATCCATATAGAGGCGCATCTGCCGCCTTTCCGGAAAATCCTCCAAAAATTGCCTGTCCCCTGCGCTTTTCACTTGTTAGACATTCGCGGGATGCCTGCCATCACCCCCGACCACCTGCGCCGTTACGCCATCGCGCGCAGCCTGTTTCCGCCCACCACCCTGATGCGCGCCATCGGGAAGCTCGGTTTCATCCAGGCCGATCCGATCCGCGCCCCGGCCCGCGCGCAGGACCTCACCTTGCGGCACCGTGTGAAAAACTACCGTGCCGGCGATCTCGAACGCCGTTACCCAACGCTCGCCCTCGAGGAGGGGCATTTCGTCAATTACGGCTTCCTGCTCCGCGCCGATTATCTGCGGATGCATCCGCGCGTGGCCCAACGTCTGTGGGACGCCGCCACGAAACGGCGCGCGCAAGCCCTGCTCGCGTTCATCCGCGAACGCGGCACGGCACATCCCCGCGAGATCGACGCCCGCTTCGCGCACGGCAAGGCCACAAATTATTGGGGAGGCTCATCGAACGCCACTACACAACTACTCGCCGGCATGCACTATCGCGGCCTGCTGCGCGTGGTGCGTCGCGAGAACGGCATCCGCGTCTACGCCACGCAGGATCCCACCCGTGCGCCGCGCGATGTCACCGCACGCCACGCGCAG
>CAMFEP010000005.1 GCA_945949405.1 Kiritimatiellales bacterium | reverse complement strand
AGATCGAAGATGGCGCTGACGGTGACATTGCTTTTGCCCACGCCGTTGGGGATGACGTTGGCCGCGCCCAGTTTGAGGGTGCCTGCGGAGACGGTGGTGGCGCCGCTGTAGGTGTGCGGGGTGTCGAGGGTGATGGTGCCGGTGCCGACCTTGGTGAGGGCGAGGATGCCGCCGGTGTTCTGGATGAGGCCGGAGAAGGTGGTGGAGGTGGCGTTGTTGCCCACGCTATTGGTGTATGGACCGCCCGAGACGGTGTTATCGATCGTGCCCGCACCGATGATGGAGCCCATGGTGGCAGAGAATCCATTCATATCCAGAAGCGCCCCGCTGGCGATGCTGACGTCGCCGCCCGCGGCCGCGGTGTTCGGCAGCGTGTTGGCTGCGCCCAATTTGATGGTGCCTTCGGCGATGAGCGTGAGCCCGTTCCAATCGTTGCCATTGCCGGCGTCGCTGAAGATGAGGGTCCCCGCACCGGTCTTGGTGAGCGCACCGCCGGAACCCACGGACTCGTTTACAATCCCGGCAATGGTCAGGACCACGCCGTTGGTGACGTTGACGGTCCAGTTGGTATTCAGATTAATCGTGCGGCCGCTATTGATCGTGGTGGTGCCCGTGGCGAAGAGCGTGGAGTCACCGGAGAGGGTGACGTCGGCGGCGGGTGTGCCCAGGTTGCCATCGTTGGCGATCTGGAGAATACCGGCAAGCATCTCCGTGCGCGCGCCTTGTCCGTAGGTATTGGCGGAATTGCCCAGCAACAGGGTGCCTGGTCCCTCCTTAAAGAGGACACCCAGGTTCGCTCCCGTGACGACGTTCATCACGGTCAGCGTGGTGCCGGCATCGACGTTGAAGCGGCCGTCCGCGGCGCCCAGGTTGATGCCGCGATTGGCGTCGTCGATGGTGAAGGTGGCGGTGGTGCGCAGGGTGCCGCCGTCGAGCATCAGGCTTTTGGCTTGGAACGACGCGGGGGTGCCGCCGAGATTTTCCTCCTGGGAAATTTGCAGGGTGCCGACGGAAACATAGAGGTTGGTGGCGAAGGTCTGGGTATGGGTCCAGGTGTTGGTGGCGGAGAGGATCAGGGCGCCGATGCCGGTTTTTTGCAGGCGGCTGCTGCCGGTGCTGTGGCTGATGATGCCGCTGACCGTGGCGGTGTTGGTGGTGACCTGGATGACGCGGCCGGCGCCGTTAAGATCGAGATTGCCCTGGAAGAAGAGGTCGTGGGTGGCGTCGGTGGCGTTGAGGATCAAGGGGCTGGGGTTGAAGGTGGTACCGCCCCAGGTGATGGTGCCGGCGATGGCGATGGTGGCGTTGCTGCCCTGGGCCGAGAAGCCACTGGCGGCGGCGCCGGTGATTTGAACTTGGGCGGCGTTCGTGCCGAGTTCGCGGGTGATGCCACCGATGGGTTCGAAGATACCCGTGGCGGTGATGGCCAGATTGCCGCCGGGGAGGCCTGTGCCGGCCGCGGCTTGCAGGGGGCCGGCGCTGACAGTTGTGGCGCCGGTGTAGGTGTTGGTGCCGGCGAGGACCAGGCGGCCATTGCCGTTCTTGGTGAGTCCACCGGCGAGGGTGTTGCTCAAGGTGCCGGCGAGGATGGCGTTGTTGGCGTTGACGGTGAGCGTGCGCGCCGCGGCGTTATTGAGGTCGAGGCCATTGGCGAGGGTGATCCCGTTATTCGCCGTGGTGCTGTTCAGGACCAGGGCGGTGGTGGGGGCGAAGCTGGCGTTGCCCCAGGTGAGTGCGGCGCCGCCGTTCAGGCTCACCGTGACGGGGGATCCGAAGGCGCTGAAGCCGCTGCTGCCCGCGCCGATTTGCAACTCACCGGCGGCGGTGCCGGTGTTGCGGGTGATGTTGGCAGCGGTTTCCCAGATGCCACCGGCGATGTTGACGTTGCCGCTGGCGGGGAGGCCCAGGGTGTCATTGGCGCGCAGGGCGCCGGCGCTGATCAGGGTGGTGCCGGTGTAGGTGTTGGTGCCGGACAAGATCAACGTGCCACTACCCGACTTGGTCAGCGCACCGGCGCCATTGATTTCGCCGGCCCATGTCGCCTCGACTGTCGTGCTGTAGGTTGCGGTGACGGCATTACTGATCGCCGTCGTGCGGTTCGTGCCGTAGGTTCCCGCGCCGGTCAGGGTGAGCGTTCCGCTGGCCGCAAAAATCAGCGGTGCGGTGGCATTGCCCAGGCTCTCGTCGGCGTCGATGGAAAGAATGCCGTTGGTCACGACGGTGCCGCCGGCGTAGGTGTTGGTGCCGGTGAGGATGAGCGTGCCCACGCCGTCTTTTGTTAACCGTTGGTTGCCGGAAATATTCCCGGAGATCGTGAGCAATCGTGTGGCCACCGTTCCGGCACTCCAGACCTGATCCGCGTTCAGCGCCACGTCGCAATTTAGTGTCAGGTTGCGGTTGGCCGAAGACAGGACAATCCCGCTGGGCCCCAGGGTCAGCGTGTTGCCGATGGTGATTGCCACGTTGCCGCCGGGGTTCGAGCCCACGCCGACCGTGATACCGCCCCAGGTCATGTCGGCGCCCAACAGGCAGGTATTCACCGCCGTCACGGTGGCATCCCAGGTGGCGACGTCTGCTGAACTCGGTGGGCCGTTGGTGACCCAACTATTGGTCTGGTTCAGATCGTTGGCGTTATTGGCTTTGATGATGGTTGTGGCGTGGGACTCGCAGAAAAATGGGGTTGATAGCGTACACAGGGCGAACAAGGCGGAGAAGGCGAAGCGTGGTATCATCATAGTGGCAGAGGCCTATTCTTGAAAACGATTTGCTCCAGGGTGCTAATCATACGCGAAAACGGTGTACTAGGCAATCGTGAGGAGACCATAAAGTTGTTCGCATTTGCATATGACCGCAGCGGCTCCGATTGACATTGGCGAGATTTATCGAGCCGTGGAGACGGTTTTGGGAAACAGGTCCGCGCGAGCGCGGCCCCTACAAGCGTTCGAATTTCGGAATTCCAAAATTTCAAATCGGGCTTGCGCGTGGTTGAGCGCGAAGGCAGGATGGGCGGATCATGAAACACGCACCGGATGCGGCGGGACATTATGGAACGTTCGGGGGGCGCTACGTGGGCGAGACGCTCATGCCGGCGCTGATCGAGCTGGAAGCGGCCTTTCGGGCGGCGATGGCCGACCCCGCGTTCCGGGACGAGTATCACGCGATGTTGAAGGACTATGTGGGGCGGCCCTCGCCGCTTTACCTGGCGCAGCGGCTGACGGCGCATTTCGGCGGGGCCAAGATATACCTCAAGCGCGAGGACCTGAACCACACGGGCGCGCACAAGGTCAATAATACGATCGGGCAGGGGTTGCTGGCGCGGCGCATGGGCAAGCGGCGGTTGATGGCCGAGACCGGGGCGGGCCAGCACGGGGTGGCGACGGCGACGGTGGCGGCGCTGCTGGGGATGGAATGCGATGTATACATGGGCGAGGAAGACATCAAGCGCCAGGCGCCCAACGTCAAGCGCATGGAGTTGCTCAAGGCCACGGTGGTGCCGGTGCGCAGCGGCACGCGGACCTTGAAAGATGCGATGAGCGAGGCGCTGCGGGCCTGGACGGCGGAAGTGCGCACGACCTTTTATGTGATCGGGTCGGTGGCGGGGCCGCATCCGTATCCGATGATGGTGCGCAAATTTCAGCGTGTGATTGGCGACGAGGCGCGCGCGCAGATTCTGGAAAAGGAGAAGCGGCTGCCCGATGCGGTGGTGGCCTGCGTGGGCGGGGGCAGCAATGCGGCGGGAATTTTCAGTGGATTTCTGGACGATGCGGGTGTGCAGCTGATCGGGGTTGAGGCGGGCGGGCACGGGATTGCGTCGGGTGCGCATGCGGCGAGTATTGCCGGCGGGCAGATCGGCATTTTGCATGGGAGCCGTTCGTATGTGCTGCAGGACAAGAGCGGGCAGATACAGAATGCGCATTCGATCAGCGCTGGGTTGGATTATCCCGGCGTGGGGCCGGAGCATGCGTACTGGGCGCAGACGGGGCGGGCGAGTTATGTGCCCGTGACGGACACAGAAGCGCTGGCGATGTTTCATATGCTGACGGAGCTGGAGGGGATCATTCCGGCGCTCGAAAGTGCGCATGCGGTGGTGGAGGCGGGGCGGCGCGCGCAAGCGCTGGGGAAAAGCGGGATTGTGATTGCGAATCTTTCGGGGCGTGGGGACAAGGATCTGGATTCGGTGCTGGCGATGGGCGGGATGGGAAAACTTTGAACTTTCAACTTTCAACTCTCAACGTTCAAGCTCGGTTTTGTGTTCAGTGTTCAGTGTTCAGTGTTTGGAGTATCCGGACTCACGCATGAATCGGATCGATCAGACATTTGCGGAACTCAAGAGGGCGGGGCGCAAGGGGCTCGTTGGGTATTTGACGGCGGGGGATCCGACGCTGGCGGAGTCGGAGGCGCAGATTCGCGCGGCGATCGAGAGCGGGCTCGACGTGCTTGAACTGGGCGTACCGTTTTCCGATCCGACGGCGGATGGGCCGGTGATCCAGGAAGCGTCCATGCGTGCGCTGGCGGCGGGGACGAATCTTTGCGAGGTGCTGGCGCTGGTCAAGCGGCTGCGCAAGGACTTCCAGATTCCCATCGTGTTGTTTGGGTATTCCAATCCCTTTTACAGTTACGGATTCGAGGCAATCGCGGCGGATACGGCGGCGGCGGGGGCAGACGGGCTGCTGGTGGTGGACATGCCGTTTGAAGAGTCCGAAGAGTTGCGCAAACCGCTGAACAAGCACGGCCTGCACTTTGTGCCTTTGATTGCGCCGACGACGCCGGCGGCGCGGGCGGCGATGATTCTCAACGGGTCGGGCGGCTTTGCGTACTACATCATGGTCACGGGGGTGACTGGCGCGCGCGCGCGGGTGGCCGACGATTTGACTGAGCACCTGCAGGCGCTGCGGGGCGTGACGGCGTTGCCGATCGCGGTGGGATTTGGCGTGAGCGATGGGGCGCAGGCGCGGGCGGCGGCGACGCATGCGGACGCGGTGGTGGTGGGCAGTGCGCTGGTGCGCGCGGCGCAAGAGAAGCGCGTGGCGGCACTGGTGAAGGATTTGCGGGCGGGGTTGGATGGGTAGGGGAAGGGTTCAGGTGTCAGGGTTCAGGTGTCAGCAAGGAAGACGATCATGGGCGATGCACGGGTGGGCAATCTGGCGCGGATATTGACGCAGTATTCGATTGTGGTGAAAAGCGGGATGACGGTGACGATCGCGGCGCCGAGTGCGGCGGAGGCGCTGGTGGCGGCGTGCTACGAGGAGTTGATCAAGCTGGGGTGCTACCCGGTGGTCAACATGGCGCCGGCGGGGCTGACCGAAATTTTGTTTCAGCATGGCCAGCCGCACCACTTCGATCGCGTCACGAAGTTTCAGCGCGCGGCGGTGAAGCTGGCGGACGCATCGATCCGCATCATGGCGGAGACGAACACGCGCGGGCTCTCCAAGGCCGATCCCAAGAAGCAAGCGGCGCTCTCCATGGCGACCCGGCCGCTTTCCAACATCATGTTGAGCAAGTCCTGGGTGCTGACGCTTTTCCCGACGGCGGCTTATGCGCAGGATGCGGAGATGAGCCTGCGCGACTTCGAGGACTTCGTGTATGCGGCGACCTTTGCGACGGAGGACGATCCGGTCAAGGCGTGGGAGGCGATCCGGATTGGGCAGGACCGGTTGATCAAGAAGCTCAAGGGCGCGGACGAGATTCACATCGTCGGTCCGGGGACTGATTTGAAGCTGTCGGTCAAGGGGCGCACGTTCATCAACTCGGCGGGGACGCACAACATGCCCAGCGGGGAGATTTTTACGGGGCCGATCGAAGATTCGGCGGAAGGCGTGGTGCAGTACGATTTCCCGGTGTGCAACGCGGGGCGCGAGATTGACGGCATCCGGCTGGTGTTCCGCAAGGGGCTGGTGGTTGAGGCCAGCGCGACGAAGAACGAGGCTTTTTTGAAGGCGATGCTCGACATGGATCCGGGGGCGCGGCGACTGGGCGAGCTGGGCATCGGCACGAACCGGAATATTCAGCGCTTCATCAAAAACATTCTCTTCGACGAAAAGATTGGCGGGACGATTCACCTGGCGCTGGGCAAATCCTATCCCGAGACGGGCGGGGTCAACAAGTCCGGCCTGCACTGGGACATGATCAAGGATCTGCGCAAAGACGGGGCGATTTACGTGGACGGGACGCTGTTCGAGAAGAATGGCAAGTTCGTGTGAGCGAACTCACCACGGAGACACGGAGGCACGGAGAAGACGTGGAGACCGTGGACGGCGCGCGTCTGCGCGCGAAGAAAAACTGCTGCTCCGTGTCTCCGTGACTCCGTGGTTCAGTTATTCCGACGGCGGTTCAGCAGGTTTCTTGCGGGTCCAGCGGGGGTTGGTGAGGGTGCGGGAGACGGCCTGGCCTTCGGGGCCGAGGATGGCGCGGGTTTCCTTCAATTCTGCGAGGACCTGGTCCGTGGTTTTGAAGTGGCATTTCACCGTATCGAGCAGGATGGCGGGGCCGCGCTGGCGGGCGAGTTCCACGGCGGCGGCGCGTACGGCCTCGGAGGCGCCCTTGGGGATTTTCAAGCCGTACTGCACCACCATGTCGGCGAGGCTGCGTAAAAAGCCTTCGCGGGCGATGATCGAGGCGGCGGCGACGGCGAGATCCGACTCGGCCTTGTGGCGTTGCACGAGTTCGATCGCGCGGCCTTTTTCCATCAAGGCGCGTTTGACGATTTTTTCATCGCCGAACTGATCCGAGATGGCGCGCGGGCAATCCGGGATGGCCTCCAGCAGGTTTTCGATGGCGCGGGCATGGCCCCAGGCCAGCAGCTTGTTCACGCTGCGCATCTTGCTGTAGAGGCGGTTATAGGCGCGCGGGCCGATTTTGACGACGCTGAAGCGCCGGCCAAGGAGCGTGCGCAATTCGCGGCCCATGGCCATGGCCTTGGCGTCGCTGGTGATGGTTTTGCTGTCGCGCACGCCCATCGACTGCATTTTGCCGGCGAGGGATTCATCGACGAAGGCGCTGGCGATGACCATGGGGCCGAAAAAGTCCCCCTTGCCGCTTTCATCGATGCCCATGTGGGCGCTGGTGGCCTCGGGGTTCAGGATTTTTTCGTAGCCGATGGTGGCGTTGCCGAGCACGGAAGGTTCCATGACGAAGAGCACGAACTCCTGAGCGCCCTTGCCCTGGATCAGGCACTTGCCGCTGGTGTAGAGGGAGACGCCGAAATCCGGGCCGCGCGCGGCGACGATGGTGTGGGGGATCTCGGCGGGGCGGTAGTTGCCTGCGCGCAGGAGTTGAACCAGGGATTGTTGTTGCTCGTGATTGAGCTTGAAGGTGAAGGATGTCGGGGTGGTGGTCATGGGCGGGCATGATAGGGGGTGGGCAGGAGATTGAAAATTGAAAATTGAAGATTGCCGATTGTGGACCGGGAAAATGTGTGCCGGACATCCGACCCGGGGGTTTGAGGGTTGACGGTACGGGGGCTTTCCGATACAAACGCGGGCATACGGTTGCGTTGCAGCCGGAGAGCGTAAAGCATGTGGCGCGGCGCGGTTTGGAGATCATCATGACGAAAATCTGGATTCTGATCGTGTTGGTGGTGTGCATGGCGGTGCGCATGAATGCGTTTGGCGCGGACCCGGAAGCGGTCGACGGGGATCGCCCGGAGGACCAGGACGCGATCAATCTTGGGCTTTCGCTGCGCGGCGACTATACGGACAACCGTGATGCCACCGAGACTGACAAGGAAAGCACCTTCGATTTCTACGTCACGCCGCGCATCGATGTGTTTCTGGATTCGGAGCGCACGACGCTGAATTTCTTTTACGAGCCGTCGCTGCGCTACCGCGAAAATCCGATCGACATTCAAAACGATGTCGAGTTGCTGCACGATCTGGGGCTGAACCTCAAGATGGATGCCTCCGAACGGACGCACCTGCGCCTGTTGGAGAAGCTCGATTTCCAGGACGATCCTTCCATCGAGGAAGGTGGTAGCACGGTGCGAGACAACCGCAGTTATATTTTGAACCGGGTCGAACTGGGCCTGCGCCAGGACATCAATCCGCTGACGCATGCCGACGTGCTGGCGCGCAACACGCTCAAGCGTTACGATGACGACGATGTTGCCGACGAATCGGATGAAGACCGTAACCAGGCGGAACTCCTGCTGTGGCGCCAGGTGACGCGTTCGCTGGCCGTGCATGGCATGGGCGGAATTTCGCTTTACAGCTACGAGAGTGCGCTTGGCATCGATCGCGATTTTGACGTGATGATGGGTTCGGCGGGCGCTGAGATGGTGTTCAGCCCCCAGGTGCGCGGCGGGCTGGATGTGGGCGCGCAGTCGGTGTCGTATTCCGACGACACGCTGGACTCCGAAGTCTTTCCCTATGCGCTGGCCGACATCACGCTGGCGCCGCAGCCGGCGTTCCGCATCCACGGTTCGCTGGGGCACGGCGTGCGCGACGCGGACGTCTATCCCTTCGCCTCGCAGGAGTACACGGAATTTCGCGGCGGTGTGGAAGTGGACACCTCGGCGATCGTCACCGTGGGGGTGGACGGGACGTACCGTGTGAGCACGTATTCAGAAGACACGCTGCCCGCGGGTGCGCCGCTGCCTGCGAAGGACTCTGATGGCGACGAGACGACCACCGTCGTGACGGGCCATGTGGCCTGGAAGTTGAAAGAGACCGCGCAACTGAGGCTGCGCCAGATGTACGAAGACATCAGTTCGGACGTCGCGGAGAGTTTCCAGAAGAACACCTCGTCGGTCGAGCTGCATCTGGATTTCTGAGTCGCCGCCAACGCCCCCGCGGCGCCGTGATGAACGGCTGATGCGAGGGCGTTTGCGTTGCGGATGGGCCCGGAGGAACCGCGGCCGCCGGAAGGGGCCGGGGATTCCCCATTGCGTAACGGGACAACATGCCAGCGACGACGAACACCCAAGAAACCCTGCATTTTCTTGATTACTGGCGCATCATCCGGGCGCGCAAAGAAGTTGTTCTCGCTGTTTTCTTCCTCGTGGTGCTGACGGGGATCATCTTTACGCTGGCGATGCCCAAGGTGTACCGGGCGACCTGCGTGGTGCAGGTGAAGGAAAAGCAGCCGGACTTGCCGGTGTTCCAGCAGGAGCGCCTGCAGTTTGACCCCTTGTTCCTGCGCACCCAGTTTGAAATCATCCAGTCGCCGCCGGTGATCGAGGAAGTCGTGCGCCGTCAGGGGATGGTCGGCAAGCTTTCCGAGGCGGGCGGGCTGGCCAACCTGTCTCCGGAGAAGGCGTTCGACCGCACGGTCAAGTATGTGACCAAGGCGTTGCGCGTTCAAAATTACCGCGACACCAACCTGATTCAGATTGAACTCAATTACCACGAACCCAAGGGCCATGCCCATATTGCGGCCGCGGAGACCGCGAACAAAATTGCGGAGGTTTACCGCGAGCAAAACCAACTGCGTGTGCGGCGGGTCACGGAAGGTGCGCTGGACGCGTTGAAGGTGGCGTTGGACGACCAGAAGCGCAAGGTGGTTGAGGCCAGCACCCGGGTGGAGGAAATTCGCCGAAAATTCAACATCACGGTGTTCAGCTCGCGGACGGGCACGGAAAGCGCGATCGACAAGCGCATTCTGACGCGCTACGAAGACGAGCGTGTGCAATTGCGCATGGAGATGGAGTCCAAGCGTACGCGCTATGAGAAGGCCATCAGCCTCTCGCCCCGCGAACTGAACGATGCGGCGCCGTACCTGGTGGGAGACCCCGCGCTGGCGGCGCTGGTAAAAGCCAAGCGCGAAGCGGAGGCGCGCCGGGCCGACGCGATGTCCTCCCTCGGCCCCAAGCACCCGGAAGTCATCAGCGTCGAGGCCACGATCGCCCAGCTCGAAAGACAAGTCACCGATGCGCTGAATGGATTAAAAACCGGCCTCAAGCATGAATACGAGGCGGTCAAGGCGCAGTTCGACACCTTGGAAACTGAGTTGAACCGGCTGCGCGCAACTGAAATCACGTCCGAAGCCAGCGGCTACCAGGAATTCGACCGGGCGTTGGAGGAACTCGAGCACGCGCGCAAAATCGCGGACGCGCTCGAGATGCGCTACGTCGAGGAAGAGATCGAAATCGACATTCCCGCCACGACGGTGGAGGTGATCACCCCCGCCAAGGCGGCCGAGGCCGACGACTTCGTGAGTCCGAACGTGGTGCTGAATATTATTTTGAGTGTGTTCATGGGGCTTTGCGCGGGCATGGGCCTGGCCTATTTCGTGGAGTACATTGACACCTCGGTCAAGACCATCGACGACGTCGAGCGTTTCATGGAGCTCCCGGTGATTGGCGTGATTCCGCAAAAGGTTGAGGCCTTTACGGACAAGCGCGCCTACCGCGATCACGCCGAGGCCTATCGCATGCTGCGGACGAACGTGCGGTTTTCCGAGCGCGTCAAAAAGGGGCGGGCGTTTTGCATCACCAGCGGCAGCATGGCGGAAGGCAAATCGCTGACCGTCTTCAACCTGGCATACGTCTGCGCGCAGCTGGGGGACAAGGTGTTGATCGTCGATTCGGACCTGCACCGGCCGCGCCAGCACAAGATCCTGGGCGTGCCGAACACGGTGGGCCTGGCGAACGTCATCGTGGGGGAGGCGACGCTGGAGGAGGCCGTGGTGCACACGGAGCAGGAGCGGCTGGATTTCCTGCCCAGCGGCAAACTGAATACGGGTGTGCACGGGCTGCTGGACACGCCGAGGATGAAGGAGCTTGTGCAGGAAGCGCTGGGGCGTTACGACCTGGTGATCTTCGACGCGCCGCCGATCATCGGCGTGAGCGACGCCTCGCTGCTGGTACGCGAGATGGATGGCGTGCTGCTTGTGGTGCAGCATCGCAAGTATCCGCGCTCGGTGTCGATGCGCGCCAAGGCGATGGTGGAAAACGCCGGCGGGAAGCTGGTGGGGGTGGTTTTGAACAAGATCAACATTTCCCAGGACTATTCGTATTATTACCACTACAGCTACTCCTATTATTCTCCACGGCGCGGCGGCGAAGACGCGGAGAACACCGTCAAGCCGCCGAAAGTGCCTGGGAAGAAGGGCTGACGACGGATGCAAGGGATACGTGCCATGGGGCAGCGGATGCGGATGTGGGCGGCGGCGGGCTTACGCGGTGCGGCCTTGCGTGGTGCGGTGCTGGCGGCGTGGTTGTGCGTGCTTGCCAGCGGTTGCGCGACGGATCCGCTGGCGGGCCAGCGCGTGGCGGCCTACACGCCGGATGTGCAGGCCGGGGACCGCATGCCCTGGAAGTCGGGGGAGTCCGCGGCGATTGAGCCGGGAACCCTGTTACCTGGGGAGCCCGGGACGTATGCCGCCACGATCACCGACGACGGTACCGGGGGCGGGATCTCGGGTCAGTCCGGGGATGCCGCCAGCGGGCCGGCCCAGAGTCCTTCGCGGCTCTTGAAGCGCGATGACCGCGTGAACATTGGCTTGCGGGCGATTCCTCGGCCCGAAGAAGTTGCCGAGGTGATTGACGGCGATGGCAATGTCAATCTGCCGTTAATCGGCCTGGTAAATGTGGAGGGGCTCACAACCGCCGAGGCGGAACGTAAAATCAAAGCCGCCTACATTGACGGCGGTTTTTACCGGAACCTCACGGTGATCATCGTGGCGCAGGAAGATTCCTACTTCGTGCGCGGCGAGGTGATCCGGCCCGGAAAGTATCCGCTCACCGGTAACACCACGCTGATCATGGCGATCACCGCGGCGGGTGGGTATACGGATTACGCCAAAGAAACCAAGATCAAGGTGATCCGCGGCGACGAGGTCAACGTGTTGAACGCCACGCGCATGGAAGATCGCGATGTGGAGGATTTCCTGATCCACGCCATGGACATTATCGTGGTTGAGCGGCGGATTTTCCTGTAGGCCGAGTCAAGGCAGTGCCCGCGCGCGGAGCGCACGGGCCACCTGCTTGCATATCATTGGTCCTTCCCCATGCGACGTTTGGGAATTGTGGTGGCCGGGCTGGCGCTGGCTGTGATTGGCGTGGCGGGCGTTGTGCATGGCGTGCGCGCGGAACTGGCACAATTGCTGTATTTTCAATGCAAGTATGGCCCTTGGAAGGCTGATCCCGATCGTGCTTTCGTCGCGGCGGAGCGCGCCCACGGGTTTTATCCCTACAACGATCTGCTATGCATCCTGACCGCCGAGACGGCTTGGTATACGCGCGTTGATGAAGCCGGGGGGGAGCGTGTGGACCGGTTGGATACGGCGGCGCGCTGGTGCGCGGCGGGGCAGGCCTTGAATCCATGGTCCAGCCAGTTACGCATGCTCGACATGCGGCTGACGGAGCGGCATTCCCTGCGCGAAGCCGTGCGCAAATGGGAAGCCTTTGTTGACTGGCAATACTGGGAGCCCTACAACCATGTGGTGATGGTCGAGTTGTATGGCAAGGCGGGACGTTACCGGGAAGCCCTGGAGAGGCTGGCCTTGCTCGAATCGCGGCCGCCATTTTATCAAGACGCGCAGCGGGCGCTCAACGATGCCTGGCGCGCCGAGATCAGCGGCGTGGAAGGGGTGCGGGGGCGATAAAATGTGATGGCTAATTTTTGTTTTAGGGCCGCCCTGGCATCCACCTGACCGAGTTAGAAACAGCGACCAGTTACAACGTGAATTTTATCAGCCTACGAGGATAGCTGCACTCCTCGTGCTCGTGTGTTACAATCCGCCATACGAGGCTTTTATGCGCTTACGGGTCCGATCCCACTGTCTGTTTTTCGTCTTCAATTTGGCTCTCTCAAGCGCTGCCTTGGCAACCACCCGTTACGTGTGGACAAATAGTCCCAGTCCTGGCGCTGGCTTTATTTCGTGGGATACTGCGGCACACACGATCCAAGCGGCAGTCGATGCGGCATCTTCAAACGACACGATTCTCGTGACCAACGGTGTGTACGACACTGGGGGGCGGGCCGTTTACGTCGTGCCGAACCGGGTGGCGATTGACCGGGCTGTGATCGTGCAAAGCGTTAATGGCCCAGCCGTGACGATCATCAAAGGGCTTGGGCCTTCGGGGAACAGTGCAGTTCGCTGCGCCTATGTGGGGAACGGGGCGTGCCTTCAGGGGTTCACGTTGACGAACGGTTACACCCGATCTGTAGCATCTGGATTTTTACCCGAACGCGTGTTAAACGGCGGCGGGGTTTGGTGCGATACCGGCGGGATTGTTTCCAACTGCATTGTCTCGGGAAACATCGCCGCTTTGAACGCCGGAGGAGCATATGGTGGCAAACTGTATAATTGCACTCTCTCAAATAACTTGGCTGGGGAAGATGGCGGTGGCACCTATAATTGTACCTTATACGACTCCATTCTTGTGGAGAACGTTGCCGTAGACGATGGGGGCGCAACGCACGGGAACACCTCGTATTCGCTGTACAGGTGTTTAATCGCCGACAACACAGCTTCTGATAAGGCTGGAGGGGTTTACGGGGCTACTTGCTACAACTGCAGCTTCACCGGTAACTCCGCCGCTACGGGAGGAGGAGCCTTCAGTGGAACGCTCAAAAATTGTGCGCTTTATGACAATTCCGCCCAGTGGGGTGGCGGCGTACACTTCAGCACGCTCCTTCAGTGCACACTCAGTGGAAACACCGCCAGCTTCGTCGGCGGTGGCGCGACGGACAGCACGCTCTGCAATAGCATTCTCTGGCACAATTCTGCGCTTCGAGGAGAGAACTACGATAACTGCACGTTGAGCAATTCTTGCGCCATGCCGCTTTCATTCGGAGAAGGAAACATTGATCAAGACCCTCTTTTTTCCGGCTCATGGGCCCTGAGCGCTGAATCGCCCTGTATCGCTAATGGAAGTACCGCTTTCGTCAGTGGCTTGGACATTGAGGGTGAACCATGGGCAACCCCGCCATCGATCGGTTGTGACGAGTATTTGCCGGGCGCCGTGACGGGCTCCATGAGTGTGGCCATCGAACCGGAGTACACGCTTTTCGCCACAGGACTTTCGGTGGACTTCAAAGCCCGGACCGAAGGGAAAATTTCAGGCAGTCGTTGGAGTTGGGGTGACGCATCGATGGTGAGCAATCGTCCTTGGGCTTCGCACACGTGGTCGACGACGGGGGCGTATGTGGTAACGCTATCAGCATACAATGAGAGCGACTTGATTGGGGTTGCGGCTTCGGTGACCGTCGTGGTCGTGGAGTCGCCACTCCATTACGCCAACTGGACCAATCCGTCTCCGTCTGCACCATACACATCGTGGGACACGGCCGCGACGAACATACAGGACGCGATGGACGCGGTAGAGGTGGCGGGCGCGACGATTCTTGTAGCCAGCGGAGTGTACGCCAGTGGCGGTCGGCCCATTCATGGAGTCCTAACGAACAGGGTGGCAATCACCAACGCGGTCGTGGTACGCAGCGTGAGTGGTCCAGGTGCGACGGCAATCAAGGGGAATGGGCCGTTTGGCGTTGGGGCCGTTCGTTGCGCGTACTTAGGACCGAAAGCGGTTCTTAAAGGATTCATGCTGACAAATGGATTTACGAGATCGGGGACAGGTTCTGGCCTGGATTATGGCGGAGGAGGCGTTTCGTGTGAGAATAGCGGCGTCCTTAGCAACTGTGTGATCGTCGGCAACTCCGCTATTCAAGGCGGCGGAGCGCAAGGGGGCACGCTTCACACCTGCACGTTATCTGGCAACTTCGCCGTGGATGGAGGGGGGGCATACTACAGCACTCTCGTCGACTGCACTCTCACCTCCAATTCAGCCACCCGTGGCGGCGGAACCTTTGATGCCGCACTTTATAGTTGTGCGCTGTTCAGCAACAGCGTCGGTGAACTCGGCGGCGGGACTTACGGCGGCACGCTGTATGATTGCACGCTGTCTGGAAACGCCTCCAGCTACAGTGGGGGGGGCTCCGCTGTGGGGCTGCTGCGCAATTGCATGCTTATCGGCAATTCTGCCCTAGGTTCCAGCTTTGGTACAGGCGGCGGCGCGTGGGGAGGGCAGCTGTATAATTGCGTATTTTCGGGCAATTTCGCAGCAACGCGCGGGGGCGGTGCAGATGCATCTTCGCTCTATAACTGCACGCTCGCAAACAACAGCGCTTCAGTGAGCGGCGGCGGAGTGTGGCGTGGTTACCAGTACAATTGCATTCTTTGGGACAATTCCTCCCCGGCTGGACCAAACTGGGACAGCAGTACGCTGGATCATTGTGTCACCACACCACTTCCCACCGGTTTCGGCAATAGCTCGAATGCGCCATTGTTCGTGAATACGAATGCAGTCAATTACCGATTGCAAATAGGAACGCCATGTATCAACGCCGGCACAAACAATTTTTCATGGATGAGCGACGCGACGGACCTTGATGGACGTCCGCGCATCATCGGCGGAGTTGTGGACATTGGTGCGTACGAAAGTACAAACGGCTTGACGGCGGCGGGGATTCCGTGGGGCCGGTTGCTCGGCTATGGGTTGCCCACGGATGGGTCTGCGGATTTCAGTGATTCAGACGGTGATCATATGGATTTGGTGGAGGAGCACGCGGCCGATACGGATCCGATTGATGCGAACTCTCAGCTGGCCATCACCAGCATTCAATTGGTACCGCAAGGCATTCGCATTGAGTGGCAAGGGGGCGTCGAAGCTTGGCAGTACCTACAACAGGCTGGAACCCCGGCAGCAACGGGAACGGAATGGGAAACGTTGCTCACCAATGAACCGCCCACGCTTGTCGCCACCAGCTTCGTGTGGGCAATATCTTCCAACAGCAATGCGGTCTATCGGATCCAGGCGGTTCGGGATAACTGATTCCAACATGGTGCAGCGAGATCAGCGGTGTGGAAGCGGTGCGGGGCCGGGTGTTGCAAGGGACGCATTAAGCCGCGGCAAATCCGCGCAAAGCGAACGTGGCACGCCTTACGGCGTTACTACAAACGATTTCACATCACGCTTTTTCCAGAAAAACTGCAACGCCAGGTAGAGCAGCCCCAGTGTTCCGGGAATCAGCCACAGCCTTTGCACTGTGCGTTCGGAGAGCTGGCGGCGGGTGGCGAGTTCGATGTTGCCTGGGACGATGAGACTGGCGTGTTGCCCATCCAGGACGTAATCCACGATTGCAAATACGCGGTAGTTGCTTCCCGGCACGGCCCAGGCGTTTTGAATTTGGAATGCGTGGTGCGCCGCGCCTTGCGGAGGGATTTCCAAGGACATGGGGTCCGTTTGTATGCCAGCCAACTCTTCGGGGAGGATCAGCGTGCAGGCGGCTTGCAGGGGATCGGCGGATTTTGATTCCAGGATGAGGGTGAGGGTGCCGCGGCGGCGGAGGGTGAGTTTTGCGGTCTGCCCGCGCGCGGAGCGCACGGGCCACCTTGGAGCAGGCGGGGCGAGGGTGGCGGTGAGCGGGGCGGATTCCGGGGGCTCGGCGGTATAGACCGGGATTGTTTGCAGGGTGGTGAAGGGGTGGCCGTTGCGGTCGGAATAGCGCATGGCGGCGACGGCGGTGTAGGCGCCCGGCAGGGCGGGTGTGGGGCCCAGGTCGAGTGGATAGTTTCCGGATTCGCCGGGGCCGAGGGATTCCGCGACCAGGGGGCCTTCGTGCCAGGCGCCATCGAACCAGATCGACGGACGCAGGTTTTGCATCGCTTCGTCGCCATGGTTGGCGAAGGCCACGCGAACGGTTACGCGTCCGGCGATGACGCGGGAGGAGGGGGTGAGGGCGAGTTGGAAGACGGCGGCGGTGGAAGGATGGGGGAAAAATAGGACGGAGAGGACCAATAGGACGGGGCTAGCGAAAAGTGGGACACGCATGTTGGTGGGCATGGTAGCGGGTAGGGGGGCAGGGGAATACAGGAAATGCGTGGCAGAATCGGAAACCGCAGATTGACGATTGCTGATTTTAGAATGATGAAAGGCATGATTTCCTTCGATATTCTGCGGTTCATCACTCGGCAAGCTGCGGTTTCCGGTGTGAATGATTCCGGGTCTTGATGTGTTTGCGGTAATATGGCCGGATTTTGGGCTTGAAGCGGGGGCGGAATGTGCACATAGTGCGACCCTTTTTGAGGCCTCCGCTGCCTGAGTGGGTGCGGAGGGGCGAACATACGCGGCATGGTGTCGCGGGGCGCCATTCGGGAGACGACAATGCCACGTACATATCCGCTGACCAAGGTTCGCAACATCGGCATCATGGCCCACATCGACGCGGGCAAGACGACCGTCAGCGAGCGCATTCTTTTTTATTCCGGCAAGATCCACAAGATCGGCGAGGTGCATGACGGCGGCGCCGTGATGGACTGGATGGACCAGGAGCAGGAGCGCGGCATCACGATCACCTCCGCGGCGACGACCACGAGCTGGGCGGGGCATACGATCCAGTTGATCGACACCCCCGGGCACGTGGACTTCACGGCCGAAGTCGAGCGCAGCCTGCGCGTGCTGGACGGCGCGGTGGCGTTGTATTGCGCCGTGGGCGGCGTGCAACCGCAGTCGGAGCAGGTGTGGCGGCAGAGCGAGAAGTATGCCGTGCCCAAGATTGCCTTCATCAACAAGATGGACCGCGTGGGTGCGGACTTTTTCGGTGTCGTGGAGGAACTGCAGGAGACGTTGAACGCCAATGCGGTGCCGGTGGTGATCCCGATCGGCAAGGAAGAAAAATTTGCCGGAGTCATTGACCTGATCGCGATGAAGGCCGTGTACTACAGCGAGAAGGACAAGGGCGTCACCTTCACCGAGGAAGAGATTCCGGCGGAGCTGGTCGAGGAGGCCAAGACCTGGCGCGCGAATTTAATCGAGAAGGCCGCCGAGCAGGACGATGCGTTGCTTGAAAAGTTTTTCGGCGGCATTGAAATCAGCAACGCGGAAATCATCGATGCGGTGCGCAAGGCGACGATGGCGCGCAAGATGATTCCGGTGTATTGCGGGTCGGGCTTTAAGAACAAGGGCATCCAGCGCATGCTCGACGGCGTTGTCAACTTTCTGCCGTCCCCGCTTGATCAGCCGCCGGTCATCAATGCCAAGGATCCGAGTGTGTCCCGCAAGCCAGAGGACACCGAGCCGTTCGCGGGGCTGGCGTTCAAGATCATGACGGACAAGCACATGGGCAAGCTGACCTTTGTGCGCATTTATTCCGGCATCCTGCAGCAGGGCACGGTGGTGCTGAACAGCTCGCGCGGCAAGGAGCAGCGCATCGGCCGTCTGATCCGGATGCATGCCAACCGGCAGGAACAGATCACCGAGGCCTATGCGGGTGACATCGTGGCCGTGGCGGGGCTCTCGGAGACGCGCACGGGTGATACAATTTGCACGATGGATGTGAAGCCGGTGATCCTTGAGAGCATTGAGTTTCCGACGCCGGTCATGTCGATCAGCGTCAAGCCGGCGAACCGTGGCGAGAGCGACAAGATGGGCGTGGCGCTGCGCGCGCTGGCGGACGAGGATCCGACGTTCCTGGTGTCCTTTGACCAGGAGACGGGCGAAACGATTTTGTCGGGCATGGGCGAACTGCACCTCGAAGTGCTGGTCGAGCGCATGAAGCGTGAGTTCAGCGTGATTGGCGAGGTGGGGCGTCCGGAAGTGGCCTACCGTGAGACGGGCACAGCGGCGCAGCAGGGTTCGTACAAGCACATCAAGCAGACCGGCGGGCGCGGCCAGTACGCGCACGTGGTGATGAGCCTGGAACCGCAGGGGCCGGGCAAGGGCTTTTCCTTCGTCAACGAGGTCAAGGGCGGGAACATCCCATCGAACTTCATCCCCTCGGTGGAAAAGGGCGTGATTCATGCCATGACCCGCGGTCCTTTCGCGGGTTATCCGGTGGTGGACATGCTGGTGACCTTGATTGACGGATCGTACCATGACGTGGACTCCAGCGACTTTGCCTTCCAGGAAGCCGGGCGGGCTTGTTTCAAGGAACTATTCCTGAAGTCCGCCCCCCAAATTCTGGAACCGGTGATGGGCGTGGAAGTGACCTGCCCGGAAGATTACATGGGCCCCGTGACGGGATCGGTATGCAGCCGGCGCGGGCGCATCGATTCCATGGAAACCAAGGGTGGGGACAAGATGATTCGCGGGTTCGTGCCGCTGAACGACATGTTTGGCTACTCGAATTCCGTGCGTTCGCTGACCCAGGGGCGTGGATCCTTCACGATGCAATTCGAGCGCTACGAGGCGGTGCCCTTCGGGATCGCCGAGGAAATCATCGAGAAGCAGCGGGCGGCGAACAAGATCCGCTGACGGATGTCATTGGGCATCGGTCATTGGGAAGAGCGGGCGCTTGGCACAAGCGCCCCTACACCAGGGTCCCTACACATTGGGGCCTTCAAGGGGAATAAGTTCGCCTTGATAGGGCCAGTCTTCTGGAGCTGCGACAAGGCCGGCGCGTACTGGATTCATGCGAACGTATTCCCATTTCTGCGCGTAGCTCTCACCATTGCGCAGAAGATGATCAAAGAAACCGCGCTGCCAGAACGATCCTGCCTGTGTAGGGGCGCTTGTGCCAAGCGCCCGTTTTAGCATGCGTCCCCATTGGCGCAAGTTGAAGCCAATTGGCCCGCGTACGAATAGATGGATGTGATCGGGCATGATGACGTAACGCCCCACGGCAATCCCTTTGCGATCCAAGCCAATGCGGGCAAAACCCAGGAAAGCGATATGGACAGCATCATTTGCCAACAGGGATGTGCGTGATCGAGTTGCCATCGTGACAAAATAAATGGGTGATGCGTGGTCGCTAAAGATGAAGGGTAGGCGAGGCGGACGTTTGCGATTTGGAAGCAAGTGACGATTTCCGTGTGGGCGCATGACACATGCGCCCCTACACATGGATAGGCGTAAGGCGTGGTGAATTCCGGAAAATTCCCAACATATCAAACGCCGATCAGGGCGGCGCCGATGACGCCGGCGGAGTCGCCCAGCTGGTGCTTGACGATGGGGGTCTCGAGGGTGTCGCTGAAGATGCGTTTGGCCACCTCGGCGACGCCTTTGGTGTAGAGGTCGTTGAAATTCGAGACGCCGCCGCCAAGGACGACGATATCGGGGTCGAGGATATTGATCAGGTTGGCCATGGCGCGCCCAAAGTATTCGAAGAAGCTTTGGACGAAGAGGCCGGCAGCCTTGTCGCCGGCCCGGTAGCGGGCTTCGATCTCCTGAAATTTCAATGCTTCGCCATGCTGTTCCTGCCAGCGTTTTTGCAGGGCGCCGCCGCTGATGAACGTTTCCACGCAGCCGCGGGTCTTGCAGTAACAGAGGGGTCCATTGGGATCGATGGCCATGTGGCCCCACTCGCCGGCGATGGATTGCAATCCGTTAAACACCTCGCCTTTATAGACGATCCCGCCGCCGCAGCCTGTGCCCATGATCACCCCGAAGACCATATTTTTGCCTTTGCCCGCGCCGTGGATGGCCTCGGCCATGGCGAAGCAATTGGCGTCGTTCATGATGCCGACGGGGCGGCGCAGCGCGTGTTCGATGTCCTCCTTGAGGGGGCGACCGATGGTGCAGACGGTGTTCGAGCCTTTGACCAGACCGGTTTTCACCGAAAGGGTGCCGGGAATGCCGATGCCGACGGTGTGGGGCGGGTTGCCGAGCTGGCCGGCCAGGTCGTGGACGAGCGCCACGAGGCGGCTGACGATGGATTCGTAACCTTTCGGTTGCTCGGTGGGGATGCGCTTGCGAAAGAGTTCCCGACCCTGTTCGTCGAGGGCGATGCCTTCGATCTTGGTGCCGCCGAAATCGATGCCGATGCGATGCATGCGCGGAATGTTCCAAGGATTGGGGGATTTGTCAGTAGAAATTCGAGGAGGGGGATGCCCGCGCGCGGAGCGCCCGGGCCACCTTGGGCGGGAAGCAAGTACGCGGCGCTTGATTGGGGGGCGGGCAACGGGTAGATTTTCCGGACGGTGGTGCCAATCCGGGGGGACTGGCCGATTTTCATGCCAATGCGAGAGGAGCGACGCATGTCTGCTGACGCGAAGAATCCGATCTCGACGGACTCCCTGATGACGGAACACCGCCGCTTTCCTCCGTCCGAGGCGGTGGTGGCGCGCGCGCACATCACGGCCGAGACCTACAAGCAGATGTACGAGCGTTCCATCAAGGAACCGGAGGCCTTCTGGCTCGAGCAGGCCAAGACCTTGCAATGGATCAAGCCGCCCACGGTGGCGCGCCGCTACACGTGGGACACCAAGGGACGGCAGATCAAGCACACCTGGTTTGAAGACGGGCAATTGAACGTCACGGTCAACTGCCTCGACCGGCATCTCACGACGCCCCTGCGCACCAAGCCCGCGCTGATCTGGCAGGGCGAACCCGAGGAAGAGGTGCGCACGCTGACCTATGAAGAGCTGCATCGCGAAGTCTGCAAGTTCGCCAATGTGCTTAAATCGGTGGGCGTGAAAAAAGGCGACCGGGTTTGCATCTACATGCCGATGGTGCCGGAACTGCCGGTGGTGATGCTCGGTTGCGCGCGGATTGGGGCGATACACTCGGTGGTGTTCGGGGGCTTCAGCGCCGAGTCGCTTGCCGATCGCATCAACGATTCGTCCTGCAAGATTCTGGTGACGGCGAACGTGTCGCTGCGGGCGGGGAAGCACATTTTGCTGAAGGCGATTTCCGACGAGGCGCTGAAGCACACGCCTTCGATCGAGCAGGTTGTGGTGATCAAGCGCAACAGCGAGCCGTGCACGATGAAGGCGGGGCGGGATGTGTGGTATCACGACGTGATGGCCGTGGCCTCCGCGGCGTGCGCGCCGGAGCCCATGCATGCCGAGGATTTTCTATTCATTTTGTACACGTCGGGCTCGACGGGAAAGCCCAAGGGGGTGGTGCATTCCACGGCGGGTTATCTGCTGCACACGGCGCTGACACACAAATATGTGTTCGATGTGCATGATGACGATGTGTTCTGGTGCACGGCGGACATCGGCTGGGTGACGGGGCACAGCTATATCGTCTACGGTCCCCTGGCCAACGGCGCCACGAGCGTGATGTTCGAGGGTGTGCCGACGTATCCGGACGCGGGCCGATTCTGGCATGTGATCGATAAATTCAAGGTCACGATTTTCTACACGGCGCCGACGGCGATCCGCGCGCTGATCCGGCTGGGTGAGGAATGGCCGAACGCATACAGCCTGGCGTCCTTGCGCCTGCTGGGGTCGGTGGGTGAGCCCATCAATCCCGAGGCGTGGATGTGGTACCACCGGGTGATTGGCAAAGCGCGCTGCCCGATCGTCGACACCTGGTGGCAGACCGAGACCGGCGGGATTTTGATTTCCGCGATGCCAGGCGCGCATGTGACGAAGCCCGGGTCGGCGATCCAGCCGTTCTTCGGGGTCGAGCCGGTGGTGTTGCGCGACGACAGCACCGAGTGCAACCGCAACGAAGGCGGGAAGCTGTGCATCAAGCAGCCGTGGCCGGGGATGATGCGGACCACGTGGGGTGATCATGACCGGTTCATCGATGTGTATTTCACGATGTACCCGAACATGTACTTCACCGGGGACGGCTGCCGCCGCGACGAGGATGGCGACTACTGGCTGATGGGCCGGGTGGACGACGTGGTCAACGTGTCCGGCCATCGCATCGGCACGGCGGAGGTGGAGAGCGCGCTGGTGAGCCACGACAAGGTGGCCGAGGCGGCGGTGGCGCCGATGCCGCACGACATCAAGGGGCAGGCGCTATATGCGTTCATCACGCTGAACGAGGGCATTGAGCCGAGCGACGCGCTGCGCGAGGATCTGGTCAAGCATGTGCGCAAGCAGATCGGCGCGATTGCGGTGCCGGACAAGATTCAATTCACCCCGGCGCTGCCCAAGACGCGGTCGGGCAAGATCATGCGGCGCATTCTGCGCAAGATCGCCGAAAATGCAGTGGATCAGATTGGGGACACGTCCACGCTGGCGGATCCGCAGGTGGTGGATGCGCTGGTCAAGGGGCGGCAGTAGGCGTTGGCTGAATGTGCCGGCCCGCAGCCTGAATTTGTCCTCCAGCGCCGCAAGGGCGCTGGGAGGAGGCGCATCGAATCCACAGTTCCAAAGACTCTGGGCAGGGTGTATATTGGCCTTGGGGCCGGTGTGTCACCATGCCGGGCGCCACGATTATGATTTATAGAATGGCCATACTGAATGGGGATCGCAAAGGGCAGCAGATCACCATTCCCGAAGAGTCGATGACGATCGGCCGGGGGTCGGACTGCGGTTTTTGCCTGAACGATCCTGAAATTGCCAACACCCATGCGGTCGTGGAGCACTCGGCGCAGGGATTGCGAATTCGTGACCTGGGCTCCATGGGGAAATTGCTCGTCAACAACCGGGCCGTGCGCGATTGCTCGCTGAAGCATGGCGACATCGTGGAACTGGGGCACACGCGCATGCTGGTGCAGGCGGTGGTCGAGGCGGAGGTGCGGGCGGCATTCGATTATCCACTGGTGGGCCGCCGCCGACGGGCTGCGGCGGTGGTGTTGCTGGCGGCCTGTGGCGTGGCTGCGATGATCGTCTGGCGTGCGTCGCACAGTGGGGGGCCGGAGATTGTGTTGTCGGCGGGCGAGCAGGAACCCGAGATGGTGAAGATCCCGGACTTGCAGGTCGTTGCGAAAGCGCCGGCCGCCGCCGCCGAAGCCGTGGTGGCGGACAATCCCGCGCCGGCGTCTGCACGGGATTCCCGTGACGCGCTGGCGGATCTGGCCGCGCCGGCGGATGCCGATCCGATCGGGCTGGCCGCGGAAGCCGTTCCGGCTCCGGCGCCGCCGCCACCGGCAGTGCAAGGCTCTGACGCTGGAGACAGGCCCGACCCCTATGTGCTGGCGCAGGCGATGGTGGATGACACGGTGCGGGGGATGATGATGGACGCGCATCTCTTGATCGCCAGCAACCAGTACCGCGAAGCCGACGAACTATTGGGAAGCATTTTGCGGCTGGCGCCGGAGTATCTCGAAGCGCATGCCGAGCGGGCCTGGCTGTATGAAGATCAAGGCATGCTAGAACCGGCGCTGGCCGAGTGGCGCAAGGTGATTCAGGTTGGCGGGAATGAATCCTTGCTCACAACCGCACGCGAGCGGCTGGCCAAGCTGGGGGATGCGCGCCGGGAGGTCCAGCCGAAATTCGGGGGACGCGTCCGGGTGGAGTCTACGGAGCAGAAGAAATTCCCCGAATCGAAGGAGATGCGCGAGATGCGCATTGTCACCGTGCAACTTGCGGCGGCGGACCCCATGCAGGCGCCCGATGCCAAAGCGGTGAAGGTGGATGTGCTGTTTTATGACCGCGACATGCGCACGGGCAGCATCCGGCGGACGCGGGCCACGGGGGAGAACCGGGACTTGAAGGTGCCGGGGCCCTGGCAGCAGGGCGAGATGAAGTCCGTCACGGCGACGTACATGGTGCCGGTGGCGATGGCGCCCGCCGGGACGCGGGCCGAGCAATTTTATGGGTACGTTGTGCGCGTGTATCACTTCGGGGCGCTGCAGGACCAATCCGCACAGCCTTCCGGGCTGCTGGTGCAGGTGGCATCGCCGGGCGGGGGTGGGGAGCCGGGTCCGCTGGCCAACACCGATGTCGGGGCATTGAGCCGTCACGCGCCGTGAGTTCGCTGCAGGGGTGGGAACGTTGACATGCGGGAAAAAATTTCGGCCTGTGTGATTGTCTACAACGAGGAGCGCAAACTACGGCGCTGCCTTGAAAGCGTGCGCTGGTGCGACGAGATCGTCGTGCTCGACAGCTTCAGCACCGATGGCACGGTGGCGGTGGCCAAGGAGTTCACGGAGCGCGTGTACCAGCAGCAATGGCTGGGCTACGTGGGCCAGCGCAACACGGTGCGCGATCTGGCCAAGAACAACTGGCTGCTTTTCATGGATGCGGACGAGGAGATGTCCCCCGCGTTGAAGGATGAAATTCACCGGGAGCTCGACCAGGGCACGGGAACCTATCTGGGGTACGAGTTTCCCCGACAGGTGTATTACCTTGGAAAGTGGATCCGGCACGGCGAATGGTATCCGGACGTCAAGCTGCGGCTGTTCAACAAGGAGTTCGGGCGCACGGAAGGCGAGGAGCCGCACGACCGGGTGGTGGTGCATGGCCCGATCAAGCGGCTCAAACATCCAATCTGGCATTACACCTACGACGACGTGGTCGACCACCTTAACCGTCTGAACCGCTATTCGACGATCACGGCGCAGCAGCGGTATGCGCAGGGTGGCCGGTTCCGGCGCGCGAATCTGATTCTGCATCCGTTTTTTCGATTTATCAAAGGCTACATCATTCGCGGGGGATTTCTGGACGGGACGCACGGGCTGGCCATCGCGACGATCGCCTCCTTTGGTGCGTTTCTGAAGTACGTCAAGCAATGGGAACTGGTGCTGACGCATCGTGAAGGGTATCGGGAGCTGCCCGATGCGCGCGATGTGCACCATGATGATTTGGCGTAGTGGCTGGGCGCAAGCGCCCCTCCAAAACCGTCGCGATAGGGCCACTAGGTCCGCGCAAGCGCGGCCCCTACATTTTCGGATGGATACAGGCCAGCCGCCTTTTGGCTTGCAGATGGGGTGGAAATCACTAGTCTGCCCGTCATGTTTTCGCGTGTATCCAGAGGACTGTTGCTGGCCGTTTTCCTGACGCTCGCCGCGGGGCGCGCGGTGGAAGCGGGCGAAGCCACCGGAGTTCCGGTGATTGAGCATGCGCCGGTGCATTCGGCGATTCCCGGGCAGAGCCTGACTATTCGCGCGCGCATCTCCGGCGGCGTGCCCAAGTCGGTGACGCTTTTGTTCGCCACGTCGAAGGATGCGGCGCCGTTTCGGGTGCCGATGAGCATGCTTGGCCCCGGGGTTTATACGGGCAGCATTCCGGAGCCGATGCTGGCGCGTCTCCCCGAGGTGTACTACTACATTGAAGCGCGCGATGCCGCCGATGCGCCGGTCGAAACGCCGTGGTACACGGTGCACGTGCGTTCGGGAACAGGTGTAAAAACAGGTGCAGGGACCACGGGAGTGGGGACGAGTGCGAGTGGAGAATCCGGAGGGGAAGCGCAGTCCAGTTGGGTGAAGCCGGCGTTGATCGGCGGCGGCATTCTGGCGGTGGGTGGTGTCGCGTATGCGCTGTCACAAAGTGGTGGCGGCGGGGGTGACGATGGCGGTGGCGGGGGTGGCGGGCCCACGCCGGCGGCCGGCACCTATACAGGCACCGACACGACTTGCCGGCAGAACCCGGACGGCACGAGTACCTGCGAATCCAGTGGGTTGACCATCACGATTTCGGAGCAGGGCGTGGTGCAGTCGGACAATCTGCGTGATGGGCAGAACATGGAAGCTTCATTATCCGGGTCGAGCTTCGTGCTTGTGGGCTCCGTCAACGAGGGCGGCGTTGCGGGGGAGATTCAATACCCTGGCACGGTGGTGGACCAGCGCATCGTTGGCAATATCCAGGGCTCGGCGTCTTCCTCGGCCTCGAACGGCGTGATCGTCTTCAGTGGCAATTTCAGTGCTGTGAAGTAGGAAAAGAATTCAACTTGCCCGCGCGCGGAGCGCCCGGGCCACCTTTGGGCGGTCAGGCGGCCGCCCATCACGACATTTCAATTTTCCACATCCCAGCGGATGCGGTAGAAGCGCTGGGTTTGGCTGGTGGGGGCGGTGAAGGTGACGTTGGCGGATGTGGCGGTGACGGTGCCGGCGGAGGACCAGTTGGTGGCGGTCAAGGACGGTTTGTAATCCACCTGATACACGACGCCTGACTGTCCGGCCCAGTGCAGCGACAATCCGGTGGACACCAGCGACGAGAGGGTTGCCGTGCGCAGGGGGATGTTGGTGCTGCCGGGGGTGGGGCGGGCCAGCGTGTACAGCGGACCGTCGCCGTCCGGCCAGCGTCCTTCACTCACATCCTGATGTTGGGGGCCAAACTGCACGGCATCGAGCAGCGTGCCGTCCGGGGCAAAGACACCGAGTGCATCGCCATTCTTGGACAGTTTGAAGTTCACATGCAACTCGGTGCCCGGGCCATTCGTGGCGGCGTTGTCGTCGGCCAAGACGATAAGAAATCCGTAGCCGTCGATGATGTGGCCGCCCGGGATGGTGAATTTATTCGAGCGGGACAGGTCATCGGTGAGATGGAAGCCGCCCAGGTTGACGGGGTCCGGGCCGGCGTTGAATAGTTCGCACCAATCGAAAAAACCACCGGAGTTATCGACCGGTACGCGCGTGTTATCCGCCATCCACTCGTTGATGCGGATCATGGCGGTTTGCGACGTGGGGTTGTTGATCGAGCCGGGTGTGGGGACGTGGAAAATCTGGCGGTGTGCTGGATCGCCATCGGGGAATGAGCCATAGGACTGGTCGGGGCCGAGGTTGTCGTAGGTCAGGGAATCCAGCACATAGGAGGTCCCGTTTTTGCGCTGCACCAGTGCGATCAGACCGTTCGTGGGATTCAGGCGGAAGTTTGCGTGCAAAAATCCGGGGGCGGTTTGATTCGTTTGGGCGTCGGCCCAGACCAACAGGCGGCTGCCGGGGCTCATGGACCAGCCGGGCGGGACAGGCCAGCGTTCGGGCTGGGCGAGGTCGTCGGTGAGATAAATACTTTCCGCCGCGAGGTCCAGGGTGGTGGTGGCGTCATTGTAGAGTTCGATCCAGGGGTCGGCTTCGCTGACGTTATCGACCGTGACGGTGACATTCGAGGGCATGACTTCGTTGAGCCAGAGGTTTGCAAAGTCCGACAGATTGGTGAACAGGGAGTTGATGCTGCCGGGGGTGAAGGCGGCGAGGCCGGCGTTGGTCACGGCGGCCCAGCTGCCGGGGCGGCGGTTGTCGAGGGCTGGATTGCGCAATTGCAGCGAGGGGCCGGAGCCATCGGCGGGGGTGGGCCAGGGCGGGGTGTCGGCGTAGCGAACTTCATCCACAACCTGCCAGGCGTTACTGCCCAGCGGGCGCAGTAACTGCAGGCTTTCGCCATCGTCATCCAGGCCACCACCGAGGGTGGCGATCGCGAGTTCCACATTGGTGTAGGACGTGGCGTAGACCTGTAAATCGCCGGCGAGCACGCGGTACTCACCGGGGCCAATGACGGTGCCGCCGGGAAGGTCCACGCCGGCGCCGTTGACGCGCCAGCCGGCGAGGTCGAAACTCGCCGAGCCCGAACGGTTGTGGATTTCGACGAACTCCGCGCCGTCCGTGACGGGGTGATAGTGGATTTCATTGATGACGATGTTGCCGATGGGCGAGACCTCCTGGCCGAGATAGGTGAGGGTGATGGTGTCGCTGCCCACGAGTTGTCCGGTGCTGTCATAGCCTTCCAGCAACAGGGCGTTGGCGCCGGGCTGGAGGCCGACGGCGGTGCGCCAGCCCGTGACTTGGGGCCAGGTCATGGTTTGCGCGAGGCCGTTCAGGCGGATTGTTTCCACATGGATGGGGGCGGAGCCTTCGAGGGTGAAGACGCGGGTGAGCGTTGAAAAATTGGCGCCGTTGTTGTTGGTCACGGCGAAGGGCGCGGCAACGAGGGCGGAGAGTTGGGTGTTGATGTAGGCGCGTCGGCCGTTGACGAAGCCACGAATGCTGCGGGAGGGAGCGGCCGGCGAGGGCTGGTCGGGGGAGTAGGGCGGGTTGTTGAAGCCGTTGTAGGCCACATGGGCGTTATTGGTCAGCAGGGCGGCGTACCAAGCGTCCATGACGGGATCATTTTGGGCGGCGGTGAGGGGGCCCTCGGCGGCCTCCTTCATCAGGCGCCAGTAGGCGCGGCGGAACGGGGGCAGGCCGAGGAAGCGGGCGATGATGGGATCATCGCATCGGAAAAGGTCGTCGTTAAAATCCGCACCGGTGAAGCCAAGGCTCCAATCCATGTCGTACATGAAGAGGCGCGCGCGGTGGCCGGGCGTGGCTTCGAGGTAGATGTTGTGGGGGTAGAAATAGCCCCAGCTGTCCTCGTTGCCCACGATGTGGTTCACGGCGAAATAGCCGAGCCAGTCGCGCGTGTCGATGAGGGCACTGGCGCGGGCCTCGAAGAGCGTGTTGCTGGCCTGGTTGAAGGCGTCCACGAGGGGGTAGAGGGTTGAGAAATCGTCGCTGGGCGCATCGAGGCGTTTGGCGGGCCAATTGGCGCGATAGCGCGCCTTGGATTTGGCGCCACCCGAGGTGTAATTGGCGAGGGCCTCGCCCTGTTCGAGTTTGAAGAGGCGCGCGTCGCTGTAGGTTGGCGACCAACTTTGCGCGAAATCGCGGGCGGGGGTTTGCAGATCCTGCAACGCACCGCGGTCGGATTCATTGATGCGCAGGTGGATCATGCGCGCATTGACATGGGGGACGCCGAGTTGTTCGGCGATCCAATAGCTGTGGCGTTCGCCTTGCAGAGAATATTGGCGCCCGATCTGGCCGAGGGAATCCAGTTCCAGTTCGTCCGTGCCCAGGAGGCGTTCGCCGCCGGTGAGCGTCACCGAGAAGGCGCCGCGCGCCTGATTGGGGGTTTTGGGGTCGTTGGCCGGGGCGTAGCTGGTGGGGCCGTCGAAGACGCGGGAATTGCCGCGATAGCGGACGCCGCCTGCATACACGGCGCGGTGGCGGCCATAGACGAAAGTGGCGGGCAGGGGTTCGTCGCTATAGAGGTCGCGCGAATTCCAGGTGGTGAGCGTGGCGGCGGTGATCCAGACGTTGTAGGTGGCGAGCACGCCGTTCTCCGTGCGGCTGCCGAAGCGAACGAGGCCTTCGCCTCCCAGCGTTCCGAGGGGCACGGTGCGCAGGCCTTGCGGGGCGCCGGTGTCGCGGGTCTCGACGATGAAGCCCACGAGGGCATTCGCGGCCTGACCGGGGATCAAGCCGCTGTAGACGCCGTCGCGGGCGAGGGCGTCGCCGCTCGTGCCGTTGTCGTTCATGGTGACATTGATGCGATTCGTGTTGGGGTCCAGGCGATAGCGCAGGGTGACGGAGGCGATGCCGTCGGGGTCATGGACGCGGCAGGAAACCAAGACGGGCTGCAGGTTGGTGGGCAGGATGGGGGCGTGGGTGAGTTCCTCCACGGCGGGCGGGCCATTGGTTTGGGCGCGGCTGTTGGTGAGGCCCGGCGAGCCGAGGTTCGTGGGCAGAGAGAGTGGTCCGGCGGCTTCCAGCCAGGCGCCGTTGAGGGCGAGGACGAGATAAGGCCAGCCGGTCAGCCAGCGTGTTTTGGCACGGATGGTGACGGTTTGTCCATCCGTGGGAACGAGCGAGAGGGGGCTGCTGATTTGATTGGCGGCGTGGCCCTGATCGCTGGCACGGATGTGGAGGCTGGCGGTGCTCAAGTAGCCCTCGGTGGTTTCGCGGGTGCTGCGGCTGTGGGTGCCGGCGAGGGTCCAGCCGGTGAGATTGCTTTGAAAGCCGGGGTTGCTGATGCGGTTGACGCCCGCGACGATGACCTCCACGTCGTCGAGCAAGAATTCCCCGGCTTGCATGGCCATGACGTTTAGGGCGCTGGCGGAGGCGGTGCCGTTGGCGAGGGTGCCCGTGTATTCGAGGGTGGTCCAGGCGGCCTTGTTGGTTTCAACGCTGCCGGCCCAGTTGCTGGGGCGGCGGTTGTCGCTGCGCGGGTCGATGAGTTCGAGGCTGCTGCCGCCGCCATCGGACCAGGCGCCCCAGCCGTCGGTGTAGGTGACGTCATCGATCGTGATCAGATCGAGGGCGGGGAAGAGCGGGTCATCGGGCATGGAGACGACGATGCGTTCGCCGCGATCCGAGAGGCTGCCTTGATAATTGCCGATGGTGTTGGCGGCGTTGAGCTGGGCATGGCGGGCCAGCAGGTTGGTGATGTTGCGGGCCACGATCATGAAGCCGTGCGAGCTGATGGAGGCGCCGGGCGGGAAGGTGAAGGAGACGCCTTTTTCGAGGCGCCAGTTAGAGAGGTCCACGGTGCCGGTGCCGCGGTTATAGAGTTCGAGATACTCGTCATCGTCGTTGCCCGAGATGGGGTGGAACATGATTTCATTGATGGCGATATCGCGGATCAGGAGGGGGGCGTTGGTGGTGCCGAAGGTGGTGGTGGTGAGTTCGTGGACGTTGGGGGTGCCATCGGGGTAGCGGCCGCTGGCGATGCCG
Source organism: Kiritimatiellales bacterium (assembly GCA_945949405.1). Taxonomy (GTDB): domain Bacteria; phylum Verrucomicrobiota; class Kiritimatiellia; order UBA8416; family JAIOPI01; genus JAIOPI01. The sequence continues at coordinate 3,621 of CAMFEP010000005.1, read as the reverse complement.
TTGGCTTTGGCGCCGAAATGCAGGGCGTCGAGTACGCGCGTGTTGGCGGGGTTGCGCAGGAGGATGTCGCCGCCGCTTTTGCTCAAGGAATAACCGAGTTGGGGTTGGGAATACGCGAGGAAGCCGCGGGGCGGAATCAGGGAGCCCGGTGGGACGGTGAATAGATTGGTTGTGAGCCTGTCGCTGATGGTGCAGAGCGAGAGATCGATCGTCTGGGTGGTCGTGTTGAAAAGTTCGATGAAATCAACATCGGGCAGGTCCGTGTGGGCCAGGAATTCATTGATGACGACTCCATGGCATGGGTCGGTGATGGGGGGATCGAGTTTGCCGGGGGAGCCGCCGATTTCGGCGCCCCAGGTCCAGGCATCGGGATCGCGTTCGCCGAGGTCGGGGAAGGCGAGGACGAGGGCATGGCCGGTGCCATCGGGGGCTTTGGGCCAGGGGGCGAGGTCGGTGTAGGTGACTTCGAGGAGCACGGCGTCCTGTTTGTTGCGCAGGCGCAGGGTGGCCTCGTCATTGGGAAGGTCGGCGTCGAGGGGGCCGAGGGCGTTGGCGAGGCCGTAATGCGAAGTGAGGGCGGCGGGGTCGCGGGCGATGACGAGGAAACTGCGGGCGGCGATGGTGGTGTTGGAGGGGAAGGTGAAATCGGACGAACCGGAGATGGAATAGCCGCTGATGTCGCGGGCCACGGGCTCGGTGTTGAAGAGTTCAATGTATTCGAGGGACTCGGAGTCGGCGCCCGGGTTGTACATGATTTCCGTGATCGTGAGGGGCGTGCGGCGGCTGGAGGGATCGAGGGTGCGCGGGGCGGTGGCGAGGTAGGGGTTGGAGGTGGTGTAGGAGGCGGGGGCGTTGCTGCCGGATTCGGGGAGGAAGCGCGGGGACTGGCCGGCGCCCTGGAAATCGCATTGCACATAATACTGGACCTGGGTGTTGCTGCCGGTGGCGGGGATTGGGGCGGTGGTGCGGAAGGTGGCGCCCGATTCCGGGGCCATGGGCAAGGTGGTGAAGGCGCCGCTGGTGCCGATGCGGTAGCGGCAGGTCAAGACGACGTTCGAGGTGGAGGGTGCGGCGAGGAGGTTGGCGCGGATTTGGACGGATTCCACCGAAGTTGGTGAGGCGGGTGTTTGCTGGAGATTGTCGAGGATCACGGCGTCGGCGGGGCGCACATCCACGCTATCGATGCCGAGGAATTGGGTGGGAGCGTTATCGGCGGTTTTGCGCAGGCGCAGGGCGGTGTTGCCGAAACGGTTCAGCACGTTGGTGTGCGGGGTCCAGGTGGCGGTGGCGTTGGTGTAGATGGCGGCGGTGGTCCAATTCTGCGTGTCCGAGGTGACTTGCAGTTCAAAGACGTTCGTGCCGGTGCCGGCATCGTTGCGGCGGGTCCAGAAGGAGATTTTCTGCACGCCCTGGGTGAAGAGTGGTGTTTGGAGCCAGGCGTTGGTGACGGTGTCGAGATCGCCCAGCCAGGCGCAGTTGTCGGTGCCGTTGAGCGTGGTGCCATAGCCGCCGCGGGATGGGCGGATTTCGCCGTTATAGAGGGTCCAACCGGCGTTGGTGTAGGTGTCGAAGGCGGTGGTGGTGGGCCAAGTGGTGAAGGTTTCGGTGGCGGCGCGGGCGTGGGTGGCGGCGAGGGCGAGGGTGCATGCAAATGCGTAGAATTGCAGTGTTTTACGCATGTATGCAAAAGCGGTTGTCATGTACACCTATCGAGGGCGAATCATCAGGGGTATGATAGCATTTACAGGGGGCGGGGAGCAAATGGTGGGGATGGGTCAAGGTGAACGCAGCGAAATAAGACCCTTTTGACGAATATTGAGTTCCGAATGATGAAGGCTCGGAAGTGCCTTCGACATTCTGCGGTTCAAAATTTGGAAATCTGCGGCTGTTGATCAACGTGCGCGATGTGAGGGCGGTGCGGAAGATTGCGGAGGAGTATTCGTCGTTGGGTAGGTGCGCCGCAGCACGAATTTTGTCTCCGGCGGCGCAAGGCTGCTGGGAGCTGGGACGAGGTTTATTCCCACTCGATCGTGGCGGGGGGCTTGGAAGAGATGTCGAAGACGACGCGGTTGACGCCGCGGACTTCGTTGATGATGCGGTTGGAGATGCGGGCGAGGGTGTCGTAGGGGACGCGGTGCCAGTCGGCGGTCATGCCGTCGCGGCTTTCGACGACGCGCAGGGCGGCGACGTTTTCGTAGGTGCGGCCGTCGCCCATGACGCCGACGGTTTGGACGGGGAGCAGCACGGCGAAGGATTGCCAGATGTCGCGGTAGTTGGGGAGTTTGAGCATTTCCTCCTGCACGCGCAGGTCGGCTTGTTGGAGGATTGCGACGCGTTCGGCGGTGACTTCACCCAGGACGCGCACGGCCATGCCGGGGCCGGGGAAGGGCTGGCGGTCCACGATGGCGGCGGGGATGCCTAGCTCGCGGCCGAGCTCGCGGACTTCGTCCTTGAACAGTTCGCGCACGGGTTCGATGAGCTCGAATTTCAAATCGGGGGGCAGGCCACCGACATTGTGGTGGCTTTTGATCGTGACCGAGGGGCCGCCGAGGGGTGAGAGGCTTTCGATGACGTCGGGATAGAGGGTGCCCTGGGCGAGGAATTTGATGTCGCCAAGTTTGCGCGCTTCCGCGGCGAAGACTTCGATGAAGGTTGCGCCGATGATTTTGCGTTTTTGCTCGGGGTCGGTGACGCCCTTGAGGCGGCCGAGAAACAGGTCCTGGGCGTGGGAGACGTGCAGGTCGAGGCCGTAGTCGCTGAAGGTTTTTTCCACTTGTTCGGCCTCGCCGTGGCGCAGGAGGCCGTTGTCCACGAAGATGCAATGCAGTTGCTTGCCGAGGGCGCGATGGAGCAGCACGGCAACGACGGAGGAATCCACTCCGCCGCTCAAGCCGCAGACGACGTGCTCGGTACCGACGCGGCGGCGGATGGCGTCGGTACTTTCGCGGACGAACTGGGACATCTGCCAATCGCCCTTGCAGCGGCAGATATCGAAGACAAAGTGGCGCAGGATTTCGGCGCCGCGCGGGGTGTGGACGACTTCGGGGTGGAACTGGAGGCCGTAGAGGCGGCGTTGGACGTCGGCCATGGCGGCGATGGGGCAGGTGAGGGTGCCGGCGATGGAGGCGAAGCCGGGGGGCAGGGTGGTGACTTGATCGCCGTGGCTCATCCAGACGTCGAGTTCGCCGGGGAGGCCGGAGAAGAGCGGGGCGTCGCCGGTGCGCTGGATGAGGGCGGGGCCGTACTCGCGGCTGTGGCCGGGTTTGACGTGGCCGCCGAGGAGCTTAGCGGTCATCTGCATGCCGTAGCAGATGCCGAGGACGGGGAGGCCGAGGTCGAAAAGTTTGGGGTCGCCGAGGGGCGCGTTGGGTTCAAAGACGCTCGAGGGGCCGCCGGAGAGGATGATGCCGGCGGGTTTGCGGGCGGCGAGGGTGGCGGCGGGGGTGTCGAAGCGCAGCAGTTCGCAATAGACGTGCTGCTCGCGGATGCGGCGGGCGATGAGTTGGCTGTATTGCGAGCCGTAGTCGAGAATGGCGATCCAGTCGTGTGGTTGCATGGAAGGGCAGACGCTAGCAGGGGGCGTGGAGGGGGAACAAGGTTTATTCGGGTTGGGGGCTGTAG
>CAMFEP010000004.1 GCA_945949405.1 Kiritimatiellales bacterium | reverse complement strand
CAGGGGCGCGTCGAAGCCCTACGGGCGGATGTTGCACGAGTACTCGTGCAACATCCGGGCTAACTCCCTCCAATCCCTGCGGAGGCCGCTTCTAATGTTCACCTTCGCCTCCCCCTACTATTTCCTGCTGCTCCTCCCGCTGGCCGTCGCCAGCGCCTGGGTCTATCGGCGACGCATCCACACGGGCATCGTGTTTGCCAAGGCCCATGCCTGCCGCGAAGGCGCTGCCACCTGGCGCACACGCATGACCCTTCTGCTGCCGGTCTTCACCCTGCTCGGCCTGGCCCTCCTGCTGGTGGCCCTCGCCCGCCCGCGCACCGTCTTTTCGCGCATGCACCGGTCGGTGAACGCGATCGCCATCGAAATGGTGGTCGACATGTCAGGCTCGATGGAGGCACTCGACTTGTCCGAAGTCGAAGGCGACCGGCTCGTCCGCAAGCGCAACCGTCTCGATGCCGTGAAGGAAACCTTCGCCGAGTTCATCAAGGACCGCCCCGATGACCTGATCGGCCTCGTCACCTTCGGCGGCTTTGCCTCGACGCGCTGCCCGCTGACCTCGGACCACGACGCCCTCGCCCATATTCTGTCCGGCGTGGAAATCCCCAAACCCGCCCAGGACGCCAGCGGCGCGATGACCAGCCAGGAGGAACTGATGACCGCCGTCGGCGATGCCCTCGCCACCGCCTGCGCGCGCCTCCGGGATGCGGAACCCAAATCCAAAATCATCGTGCTTTTGAGTGACGGCGAATCCAACACCGGCATCATCCCGCCGGATGACGCGGCCAAACTCGCCCGCAAGATGGGCTTCAAGATCTACACGATCGGCGTCGGCAGCAATGGCGACGCCCCCTTCCCCGCGCGGGACATTTTCGGCCGCGAGGCCATCCAATGGGCACGGGTCGTCCTGGACGAAGCCCTGCTCAAGCGCATTGCGGACACGACCGGCGGCAAATACTTCAACGTGCGCGACCCCAAGGGCCTGGAACGCGCGATGCGCGACATCAGCTCGCTCGAAACGACGCGCGTCGAGCGCGAGGTCTATCAGCAGTACAACGAACTGTTTGGCTTCGCACTCGCCCCCGGCTTGGCGCTGGTCGCCCTCGGCGCGGGATTGAACATGCTCTGGGCACGACGAATGATTTGAAGTTGTAGGGGCGCTTCTGTGAAGCGCCCACAAGGAGTTCGCAGATGGATTTTCAAGTCGCCAGCCCCAAAATGCTCCTGCTGCTCTGGCTCGTGCCTGCGGTCACGGCCTGGTGGTACACCACCGAGGCGCGCCGTGAACGCGTGCTGACGCAGTTCATGGCGCCAGACTTGCAGCGCAAGTTGCGCCCCGCCAGCTCGCGCCACCGCTTCCTGGCGCAACTCTCCCTCTTCAGCCTGGGGCTGGCCCTCTGCGTCGTGGCGGCGGCGCGCCCGCAATGGGGCCAACAGGAGGAAACCGTCTTCCAACGCGGGCGCGATCTCGTCGTGGCCCTGGACGTCTCCCGTTCGATGCTGGCCACCGATGTGCGTCCCAACCGCCTGGAACGCGCCAAGGCGGACATTCTCGATCTCGTCAAGGAACTGCGCGGCGACCGGGCCGCGCTGCTGGCCTTCCGACGCAGCACCACCCTGCTTTGTCCCTTGACCACGGACTATGCCTATTTCACCCAGGCCCTCGAAGGCGCTGCCCCCGACTCCGCCCCCGCGGGAGAAACAGACATCGGCGTGGCCATCCGCGAGGCCATGCAGGCCTTCGAATCCGAAGGTGGCGCACACAAGGCGATCATCCTGATCTCCGATGGCGAAGACCTGATGGGCGGCGCGCGCGCCGCGGCCGAGGACGCCGCCAAACGCGGCGTCGTGATTTTCACCGTCGGCCTGGGCAGCCGCGATGGCACGGCAATTCCCGACGCGAAACAGGAAACCGGCGTCACCACCTACCAGGGTGAACCCGTGCGCACGCGCCTGAATAACGAGACGCTGCATGAAATCGCCACGCTGACCCACGGCGCCTACGTCCCGGTGGAAACGGCCAGCATGACCACCATGACCCTCGGCACCCTCTACCGCGATCATTTGCGCAACATCAGCGAGCAGGACATCGAGGAGCGCTTGCAGCGCCGCTACGTGGAACGCTTCCAATGGTTTTTGTTCCCGGGATTTTTGTGCATGCTCGCCGCCACGGTCTTTAGCCGGGGCCGCCTCGCCGCGCAGCGGGGAGGGCGGAGCGCCGCGACGCCGGAGAATCAGGCTCGTATCACTCGTCCTCCGCCACTCCCGCTTAAGTCGGTTACGCTGCTGATCGTGCTCGGTGGTCTGTCCACAGGCATCGTGTTCGGCGCGCAAACAAACACGCCGCCTCCCTCGGTTGCGGCCACAAATTCCACCGCACTTCCCGATATTCCTTCCGGTCGTTCGGGCGCCCGCATCGCCCAACGCCTGTATGAACAAGGTAGTTACGCCGCGGCTGCGCAAACCTATCTGGCCGCCGCCCAGGGCGCCACGGATACATCACAGCGCGATTTCCGCTACAATGCCGCGATTGCCCTCTATCACGCGGGGCAATTCAAGGAAGCCGCCGCCCTGTTGAAGACGCTGGAAGAGAACGGCGACGAGCCCTCTGCCGCGATCACCGCCGACATCAGCGCGGGATTGGGCGCCTCGCTCTATCAGGCCGCCAGCACGACCAACGCGCAGGATGCCAAGGTCCTTCAGGAACAGGCTAAGTTGACGCGCGAAGCCGCGGAGGCCTTTCGCCGCGCCGCGCGCACCGCATCAGCGAAAACCACCGCGCTGCACGACGCCGCCGTGGCCATGCGGGCGCTGGGCGAACGCGAGGCTGCCGCGCGCATCACCGGCTTGCTCGAACGCTACCAGGGCGCGGATGCCGGGCGCATCGCCTCGGATATGCTCAACGCCCAGCGCCGCATCAACGCCGGCATCGCCGCCAGCGTCACCAATGCCTCGCCATCACGCATCCGTGAGATGGAAGCATTGGGCAAACAGCAGCGGGAAACGGCCGACCTCTGGATACCGCTCAAGGGGCGTCTGCTGGAAGCCGGGGCTTCCATGGGCACGAATGGCCCCGCCAACGCGGCGCAACTGGAGCAGGTCATCGAATTGACGCGCGACGGCATGCTGGCTTCCGCACAGCAACTGCGCGATCTCGATCCCGCCGCTGCACAAAAGTCCACCCTCGCGGAAGCCACGATCTATCAGCTCTGGAAAGCCGCCGCTCCCTATGATGCGGTCTTGCAGGAAGATCTATTTCGGCAGACCAATGCGCTCATGGCCCTCGACGCCGGCGCGGCGCAAAATCGACAGGAAGCCGAACAACAGGAGGCGCACATCCTCACGGAACTCTTTACGGAACGCTTCACCCAACAGGTTCCCGAACAGCAAGGCGGGCTGGGAATCGGTCCCCTGCCCAGCGGTCTCGCGCCGGGCAGCACCAATCAGCCCAACATACCGGTAAGCAATACCGACACGAACATTGACCGCGCGAAAATCCTCGACCTTGCCCGCCAGGCCACGTCCGCCCAATCGGCCGCCCTGAATTTCATCGGCACCGATGATCTGCCAAGTGCGCGCATGCAACAGGAGTTGAGTTACAAAATCCTTAAGGAAATCGAATCTTTGCTGCCTAAATCCCAACAGCAGAACCAGCAGCATAACCAGCAGTCCCAAGATCAACAGCAAGATCAACAACAGGACCAACAACAGGACAATGCGCAGCAGCAACCCAAGTCCCAGCCCGAGCAACAGGCGCAGGAAGATCAGCAGGAAACACAGGAAGAACAGCCAGAGCCGCAGGATGGCGACAAGCAGCCAGCCGTGCCGGCGGATGTGGAACGCATGCTGGAACGCGCGCTGGAACGGGAACGGGAGCACGAAGCCGAGAAACGCCGCCAGGAATTCGTGCCGCTATCCCCCGTCGAGCGGGACTGGTAAACCCTGACGTTTGACCACGGGCATGCATCGATGGTTCCCAAACGCAATCGTGCTGACGGCTGGGCTGATCAGCCTCGCCGCCTTCGCACGCGCGGAGATCACGCTGGAGGTCACCGCCAATAGCTCCGAAATTTACATCGGGGATGCGGTTCTCCTCAACGTCACCGTGCATGGAACGCAGAGTGCTTCAGCACCAGATCTATCAGGTATCGCCAATTGCACGGCGGAGTTGAATGGCGCCCAACGCCAGTTCACGAGGATTAATGGGGCCTCCCGCCAGTGGATCACCTACCCGGTTGCACTCACGCCCACGCAGACAGGGGCTTTTGTGGCCGGCCCCATCCGTATTGAGGTCGACGGCCATGTGCTTTCTGATCCCGGCCCCACGATCCATGTGCGCGGCGTGGAAGCCCAGGATTGGGTGACGCTCGCAATCAGCGCCTCGCGGGACTCGGTCCTGGTGGATGAATCGTTCGAGATCGAACTTGCGCTCGGTCTGCGCCAGTTGAACCCGCCCTACACGGATAATACGCCGCTCGATCCACGGGACCCGCCCAAACTTTCGGTGCCGTTCATGAACGCATTGCCATCGGGACTCGCGGGTCCTGACATGCAGACCATTCTTCAACAGCATCTGGTCCAGCAACAGGACCAGCCCGGGTTCGCGATCAACAGCTTCACGGTGAATGTCGATCCCTTCGCAAACATGTTCAACTTCGGCCCCATGGGGATGGGAAACCAGATGATCGCGCGGTTCATGTTTCCACGCCAGACCGTGGTCGATGCCCGCGGCTCCTACCATGTGTATAGCATGCGCTTCACCTACATCGCGAAAAAGGAAGGCGACTACACCTTCGGACCCGTGGAATTCAAAGGCCGCCCCATCATCTTCGTGGATGCAGCAGGGCAAATCACCACGCGGCCGGTGCTGGCCGTCGCGCCCACCGTGATCGTCCACGTCGTTCCCCCGCCGGAGACTGGACGCCCCCCTAGCTTTGTCGGCGCCATCGGCTCCAATCTCGTGGCAACCGCCAGCCTCGACGCGCAAACCTGCAACGTCGGCGACCCGCTCACCTTGACGCTCACAATCGACGGGGACATCAGCCTGCAAAATCTTTCGGCGCCGGCGTTGAACCGCCAGCCCGAGCTGGCCAGCCGATTTCGCATCTACGACGACACCGTGCGCACGGACTCACGCGACCGGGGGAAAACCTATCGCTACACGCTTCGGCCGACGCAGGCGGGCACCTATGAGCTGCCCCCGATCGCCGTATCCTACTACGATAGCCGCGCGCGAACCTATCGCACGGTCTACACCGACCCGATCCCGATTCGTGCCAACGAATCTGCGCAAGTGGGCGGCGGCATGATTTTAAGCTCCGCCACAAACGCCACCACGGATATCGCCTTTTCCCGCGCCGGGGAGGAATCCTATCCCGCTCCGATCACCATGAGCCCTGAAGGTGCCGTAGCCATGCGGCTGATGAACTGGCGCGTGCATGGTGTGGCCGGCGGCATCGGCCCCGCTTTGCTCGCACTGGCGTTGACCGTCAGGGGCGGGCGCCGCTTCGCCCAAAAGCTGGCGCACACACGCCGCCCGCGCGGTGCCCGCAAAGCCGCCGCCCACGCGCTCGCCCACGTCGCACGGGATGCCGACCCCACGCACCGTGGTGCAAACCTGCGCAACGCCCTGGCGCTCTATCTTGGCGACCGCCTTCAGGTGCCGCCTCAGGGCCTCACACCATCGGATGTGCATCACGAGTTGACGAAACGCACGGAAGTGCCTGCCCCCCTCGCAACGCGTTGTTGCGAACTCTATGAACGCCTTTTCCTGGCGCAATTTTCGGGCGACGGCGCGCGCCCGGAAATAGACACGGTCGACAACGTGCGCGATCTGCTCGATGAACTCGACGCCGCCTTTCGAACCGCGGATAAATCCAGCCGCAAACGTCCGCACACAGAGAATGCTGCATGAGCATGAAAGGCATCATCCGATATATCGCGCTCCTGCTGGGAGCGATGCTCCTCGCGGAACATCGCGTTGCCGCACAAACTGACAACACCCCGGCCACGGCTCAGCGTTTCATGTGGGACCGCGCCAACACACGCATGGCCACGGCCGCCAAACCGGCGGATTTTTCAGAGGCCGTCGGGCTCTACCAGGAGTTGATTCGCGAAGGCGTCTGTAACGCGCCACTTTTTTACAACCATGGCATCGCGTTGCTGGAAGCGGGACACCCGACCGAAGCCTTTCGCGAATTTCTGCGCGCCGAGCGCTATTCCGGTAGCAGCCCCGCCATTCGCCAGAATATTCTCCTGGCGACGGAACGTGCCGCACAAAATGAACCGCAGGATCGCGCCCAAGCCACTCTCCCCTGGTATCGCATCCTGGTGTTTTGGCACTACGGCCTGGGCCTCTCGACGCGGATCGTGATCGCGCTGGCCGCGTTTTCCCTCATCTGTGCCTCTTTCGTCCTGCAGCTCTGCCACTGGCGCGACCTCGGCCTCTTCGCGCGCGTCGTGGGCATCCTTGTCCTGAGCCTATTCGGCTCCAGCGTTGTCGCTTCCCTGCATGCGGAGTCGCGTGATCGCACACGCGCGCGCACCCTCTACGCGGCAGGACCAACCGCCTCCCCGCCCAAACCACCGGAACCCCAACATGCGCACCCCACCCCATAAGACCGACTATCGCCCACAACCCAATGGGAGGGGCGGCCGCCCGGCCGCCCTCGTGATTCTGCTACTCTGTGTTGTCGGCTACCCTTTGCGCGCGCAACAACCCACCGAACCCGGCGTGTTGGCAACCTTGGGCGTGCTCCCCGAGCGCGTGTATGCGGGCCAGACGTTTGAGCTTGTCCTGACGATCCGCGCCCAAGGCATCACGCTGGGGAAGAACTTCAACCTCGATGGCATCAATCTCGGCGATGCCGTCTCGCTCGGGGCTTTCCAGGAATTGTCCCCGACGCGGGAAGGCGATGGCAACCAGCTTGTGGAAATCCATCGTTTCCGCTCCATCGCCCAGGCCATTCGTCCCGGACTTTTTAATCTCGCGTCGACCCTGCGCTATCAGCAACTCACCCACGAGCGCACGTTTTTCGGGACCACCACATTCCAGACCACGCGCAGCATCACCGTGGTCCCGCTGGCGTTAACGATTGCGCCACTGCCGCCCGAAGGACGCCCCGCGGATTTTTCCGGCGCCGTGGGGCGCTTCACCTTCACCGCCACCGCCACGCCACAAGATGCGGCCGTGGGCGATTTGGTGACCATGACCCTGACCATTTCCGGAGATGGTACGCTGGATGGCCTCGCCTGCCCCCCGCTCTCCCCCAACCCCCATTTCAAAACCTATCCGCCCCGCCTCTCCGCCACCCCGGAAGCCGGAACCTTGCGCTTCGAGCAGATCGTGATTCCGCAAAGCACCAATGCCGTGGTCACGCCGGACTCGCATTTTTCATTTTTCGACCCCCTTGATGGCGCCTACCGCACCCTCTCCGCCGGCGCACTCCCCATCCACTTCCATTCGCGCGAAGCCGCACCAGCCTTCACGCCCTACCGGCCCGACACCACCAATACCCAACTGACTATCTCAGCGCCCATAATTTCCTCGAATGGCCTGCCGTCCACGCCACCACCCGCAACGGCCATCGGTGCCTGGCGCGCTGCGACGCAGTCATGCACGGTGCTGCGCGAGGTCACCGCCCGGCTGGCCCCTTCCGATTCCGCCAGGGCTTCGGGAACCGTTTCCTCGGGGGACCAGGTACAGGTGACCGAAACCTGGGGCACATGGTTGTGCGTGTCACGCGGTTCGCGGCGCGGCTGGATTCCAGCAGATGCCGTTTCCCGCTGATCGTGATGGCCACAATCCCTCCGCTTTTTGCATTGGAAAGACGTGGCCCGCCCTCTAATCTACGAGGACTTGGTCCACACGAATATGAACGGCAACGGTCACATCCTTTTCCGTGCACCATGGGCAATCCAAGCCATGGGCGCGCTTCTGCTCACCCTCATGCCACTTGCCGCCAACGCCAAGGCGCCAGTCCCGGCGGATGTACCTAAAGCCGTGCGCGACAATGATATCGGTTACCTGCAGGACCTGTTGGTGAACGCGGACCCCGCGTTTGTCAATACCACCACTGGACGTGGCGTGACGCCGCTGCACCTGGCGGCGGCATTGAACCGCGACGAAGCCGTTAAACTCCTGATTGAACATGGCGCTGCCATTGACGCCCAGACCGATGATGGATTCACCCCCCTGCATTGGGCCGCCAGCCGCGACGCCATTGCCGCGGCAGTCATCTTAATCGAACATGGAGCCAACCTGGACGCCCGATCGTCCAAAGGCATCACCCCTCTGCATTGGGCCGCGAATCGTAATGCGACCAATGTTGTCGCCCTGCTGCTGGATGCCGGCGCCGATATTGCGGCACAGACGGATACCGGGGCCCAACCCATCCATTGGGCACATCTCAACGCGCATGAAGACACCGCCGTGTTAATCGCGGATCGCATCGTTTCAGTCCAGATGGAATCGGAGCGCACCAACGTGGTGTTTGATTCTGGGACTGAATCATCGCCGGAAGCGCAAGCGGAACCATCGCCGGACCTGATGCCCGAGCCCGCGCCGGCGGGCCCCTCGCCACTTGAACAAACAGACATTTACATCGCAACCCAGGGCACCAACCAGAACCGCGCGTTGATCGTCAACATCGGCCTCGGCCAAACCCTCGTCTTTGAATGGATCAGGCCGATCGGACTGTGGGCGGGAAAATACGAAATCACCAACGGTCAATTTCGGCGCTACCGGCTGACCCACGACAGCCAATTCCGCGAAAACTTCACGCTGAACGCCGATGACCAACCCGCCGTTTTCGTGAGCTGGCAGGATGCCCAGGATTTTTGCACCTGGTTGAATCGCACTTACCAGGACCGGCTCCCCAGGGACTTTTCTTTCCGGCTCCCCTATTCCGTCGAATGGACCTACCTCGCCCGTTGCGGCGAGAATCGCAAATACCCATGGGGCAACCGCTGGCCCCCTGCCTACGGCAACTTCGCGGATCTTACCGCGCGTGAGAACCTGACTGAATGGAATGGCATCACCCGTTATGACGACGGTTCGGTGGTAACTTGTCCGGTGTCCCAGAGCGGCATGAACGAGTGGGGCATCTACGGCCTGGCCGGCAACGTCTGGGAGTGGTCCGCGGACACCTACTGGGGTGACAAGCGCTACAAGATCCGCCGCGGCGGCGCGTGGGATTTTGACGGCGAACCGAACCTGCGCATCAGCGCCATCGGATTCGACCGGCCCGAGGTGAAGGACGACGTGATCGGCTTCCGCATCGTCGCCAGCCAGGGTAAATAAAGTATTTGCACCCCCGCCCCCGGGAGGGGCGGCCGCCCGGCCGCCCTGCGCGTGCCCTTACTTCAGCAGCAAATCCCCGGTAATCTTCAAATCCCGGGAAACCTTGCCCCGCACATCCTCGGCGGTTAATGCGTACAAGGGGTCGATCTCGATGCGATATCGTGGTGCGCCATCCGCGCCCTTCGGCACCTGCACCCCGGCGCCTTCCAGCCACCGGGAAAATTGCAGGACCATGTCGCGCATCACGCTGGCGGGCGAATCCTCGCCTTCGCTGTTCTTCACCGGCGAGAACTCGTCGTCCCGGGAAAACTCCAGGCTGAACGCGCGTTCCGTGTTGGGAATCACGTCGAAAATGAATTTTTCAAACTTGTAGGCGTTGGGCTTGGCGGGCGTGACCAGCGCACCGTCGTCCCCGCAATACGGAACCTTCTTGTGCGCCAGATGCAACGGCAGATCCGCCTCGGATTGGGCGCGTAAAAAATCGCGGCTGAAAATATGAATCGCCACGCTGCCGTGGCGGAACTGTAACTGCCCGTTGGGCAGAACGGCATGTTTTTGCGCCGGCGTCAGCTCCGTATATTCCACGATCGCGCAGCGACTGCCGCGCGCCACCACAACCCCCAGTTTTTCCTCCGGGTCACGCTTCGCGCAGACCTTGATCGAGATGTCCGCGCCATGGGAAAGGTGAAATCCGAGGAACGCGGGATCGGCAACGTCCACCAGGGGATTGTCCACCTGAAAATAAAACAGCAGGCCCAGTCCATGTTTTTCCATGTTCGCAATCATGCCCGATGCGCGCAGGGCGGACATCGTCCCGCCATGCCCGTCCGGGCTCATGAAGATGTGATCGGGACGATCCAGGATGATTCGCCCGTCCTCCGTCAAGGCGGGCCACATACCTTGCACAAAAAAATGGACGTGTTCCGGCGCCAGTCCCCAAAACGCATGCTTCGCAAAAAAGTCCCGGGTCTGGGCGTCATTGGCATCGGATGTCATGATATAGAGCGGCACGGGCTTGCCATACTTGCGTTGCAGGGCCAGCACCTTGCGGGCATGAATGGCAAACAGCGGCGCGTTGGAAACGGGACCGATCGGGAAGGCGCCCTTGGGCCCATCAAAGCCTAGCCGCGACCCCTGCCCGCCCGCCACCAGGATCACGCCCACCTGGCCCGCGCGCAAGGCGTCCTCACCGCGCGCGCGCGCCTCGCACCGCCCGGCCTCGTCCAGTCGCGTCACCGGCGCAGGCGCAATCGGCCCCAATCCCGGCGCTTCGGCTTTGGCTGCAAGCATCCCGCGCATGCGGCGTATACTCGCAAAATCCAGCGTGGCAATCTGTGCCAGAAGCCCCGCGCGCTGCGACGCATCGAGGCGCTCCCAGAAGCGTAGCACATGGGACTGATCGTGCTGGGCTAGCAATGGTGTTGCGTCATCGAAATTCATGGGGCGTTCTCCGGATGCTCGGATTTATAATTGCCGCTGCAAGTCATCCAACGCCTCGCGATCGGCGGTGCTCATGTCCGAACGCCGCGCCGTGAGTTCGTCCAGCCGCCGGACGGCGACGTCGCGGCGGCCTTGTTTCAGATCCAACTCGGCCAGGTGCAGGATAATCGGGATGCTGTCCGCCTCAAGTGCGAGCGCCTTCTCAAGCGCCGTCCGCGATTCTTCCAGGCGGTCGGTTTTGAAGAGGATTGTTCCCAGGGTATCCCAAATCTGCGGAATATCGGCGCGCATTTCCAGGGCCGCTCGAGCATGCGCTTCCGCCTCCTTGTATAAACCGCTTTCCTGCAGCAGCCACGCCAGATCATTCAAGGCCTCGGGAGTGCGCTGGGTTTTCAGGCTTTCCATGAGTGAATCTCTCGCCAGTGCTGATTCGCCCCGCGCACTCTGGATCGCGGCCAGCAGAAAGTTTCCCTGGGCATTGGAGGGATCCACGCGCAACAATTGGTTGAGGCGGCGTTCAAGGGGCTCGGTTTGCCCCTGCAGAATATCCAGTCGCACTAGCCACTCCAAAAGTTGCTTGTCACCTGGACGCATCGCCAGCGCTTTTTCAAACGCAATCGACGCCCCCCCCAGGTCATCCTGCATGATCGCAAGGTATCCATTGGCGATCGACAGCAACTCGGCGTTGCCCTGTTTCGCGCGGTTGATGCCCCGGATCGTGTCGACGAGCCCGAGGGCATCGCGTTCCTGGATGTTGATCGTCGTCAGCATCGCCAGGGCACGGATGAGGTCCGGTTGTTTCTCCAACGTCTTACGCAGCAATGCCTTGGCCTGCTTGAGGTCGTCGGTGGAAACGTAGAACGCCGCCCATTCCAGATTCATCAAATCCCCGGGAACCCCCGCCTGCGCGGCGCGGACGAGATAGTCGCGGGCTTTGACGGAATTGTCACGTTGCTGTTCAATGCGCGCCATTCCAAGGAGCGCGGTTTGGTTCGCGGGATTTTCCACCAGCAACTCGTAAAACAAGGCCTCGCTTTCATCGTCTTGGTTCTGCATCAAATACAGACCGGCCAGCGCCTGCTTGTAGCCCTTCCGCCCTTTTTCCGGAACCAGCCCCATCGCTCGACGCAAACCTGACGCCGCTAATTCTGGCTGCCCGGCCATGGCCCACTCATACCCCAGGCTGGCAAATGACATCGGAGACCTCACATCGCCATGCCGTTGCATTAAGGTGCTGATCTTCGGTTTGTGGCCCTCGATAGACTGCCCCCACGCCGCCAGATCCTTGCGCACAGCCTCAGCATCGGAAGCGGGAAAACCTTGTTGCACCATGGTGTACTGATTCATAAGTGCGCTGCTGTTCTGTGGTACGAACGTGCGCGCCATCGTGTACGCTTCGTAGGCTTCTGTCTTGCGCCCGTGGTCTTCCATTAACACGCCCAGGTTGTTCGCCACGATACCGGCTTGGCGCCGGATGTGCCCCCAGTACATATCCAATGGGCCGATGCGTCCGGACACCGCGCGATGGGGTATCGCCAGCAGGCCCTTCCAAAGTTCACGATGACGGCCCATCATGGCAACTGGATCAAGGCTGCTCCCAGTGCGCGCACCGAGAAAAATCAGGCCGTTCGGGATGGCCTGATAGCCTGCGCCACTCCAAAGGTTTGGATTCACCATGGTGGCAACACGGTCGAGAGTCCCCGCATCCTGCTCGATCCAGCTACGCAGCATGGTGTGCGTGCCCAACAGCGCCAGATTTTGCATGCGAGAATTCGTAAATGCGCTGGCAATGTAACGCTTCATTATCGGGCTTTGTTCGGCGTTTAGATCAATCAGCCGCAACGCAACGCCTTGCCGGCGTGCTTCAACCAGCAAGGCGCCGTCGAGCGAACCATCCGTGACCAACCACGTTCGTCCATCGAGACAGCGCACGGTTTCCGCAGCCACCTGGCGGATCATCGTCGAGGCACGACCATCGGCAAGGGGCAGGTTGCGGAACACCGTCACGCCCAGCAGCACGAAACCCGCGGCCACCATGACAGGCCCGGCGATGTGGCGCACCGCGCGGCCAATGCCACGCGACCGCGCATGCAGCCAGGGCGCGGGCAGCAAATACCAGTAGGCGAGCAGGTAGCCAACCAGGGCGGCGAGCAGCACATAGGGCATCACCAGAATGCGCCGGTATCCCATCAGCGCCCAAGGCGACACCGCCACTTGGAACCCACCGATCGTGAATGCGTTTAGAATCACCACCACCGCCAGCAGTGTCAGCACCACATGCAATACATAATACGTCCAGTCGTGCTCGGCGTTCAGGGCACGGCGCGCCACCAGCAACGCCACGACCGCCGGTAAAATGGTGACCACGAGCACCACCAGCCACCCCTGGCTGGGCAGACTGCGGGACAACAACAACCACTGATTCCGCCACAACGCCCACAGCACATCGTAAAAACCATGATACTCGCACAACGCATAGCCAGGCGTTCCAACAAAGCACCACACGGCAATGCCATACAAACTCAACCCGGCAATAAAACCGGCAATTCCGGGTGCCCAATTGCGAAATTCAAGTTCCTCGCGATGGTGAAGGGCCAAGAGCAGGACAATCGCATACAACGGCCCGAACACCATCATGGTGGGATACTCCACGACCCCGACGCCATACAGCAGGCCAAAGAGCAACACCGTCCAGCGCGTGCCTCCGAACACCGCGCGAAGAAATACATGCGTGGTGAGAAGAAACAGCGCCACATGCATCCCGGCCCAATGGCAGCGTGTGGAAACCACCCAGAATGGAATGCAGAACGCCAGCGTCAGGGCCGCACCGGCACCGGCCAGGCGCGCGGCGCTGCGTGCGTGGGTGTCGTTGTCCTCGTCCTCGCGCATCACGCCCAGAATCAATTGAATCATGACCAGGCAGACAAGCCCGACCGACATGCCGCCCGCCACGGCGCTCGCGATATTGAACGGGGCGGCCGGATCAGCGGCATGCAATTGTTGCAAGCCCTTGCCAAGACCAAACCAAAGCGGATAATCGGGCCCAAGCCGTGGAAAAAGGCCGGCGCTTTGGGTGAGGATTGCGGAAAACTCGCCGGGAAACGCGCCGACAGCCAGCGTCATCAGGTACACAACAAAAGCCAGCAGGCCCAAAACAACCGAAAGCAGGACATCCCACCTGTTTGCACGTGTCGTTTCCATGGGGGTTTCGTATACACGACCCCACCAAAACTGACAATCTCAAAGGGGCGCGAGGGCCCACACGATTCGCGCGTTTTCAGAAACTGGGCCTCACCATTCAACAGTCTGCGAAATTGCCGGTGCTTTGGAGGGCGGCGGGCCCCGACGCCGAGGACATGAAACGTATGCGTGGTTATTCAACAGGCTGCTAGCGCTGCTGCAATTGCGCGGCATGCGCATGGGCATCGCGCGCTGCCGCCACCTCGCCGGCCTTATCCAAATAGTGCGCGTATTGCTCCCACAACTCGGGGTTGCGCGGCAACGCCTCCAACGCCACGCGCAAATCGCGGCAGGCAGCGGCCGCGTCACCCCCTTCGCCGGCGATTTTCCCCCGCAACGCAATCCAGAGTGGCGCGTCGGGATACGCGATCAGCCCTTGTTGCAACATGGCCTCCGCGGCTTCGCGTTGACCCGCTGACATGGCCAGGTGTGTCAGGTGGTACAGCGGCCAAAAATCGCCGGGCTGTACGCGTAACGCAACCTCAAATTGCACCGCTGCTTTCTGCAACTCCCCACGTTGCAAAAACAATCCTGCAACGGACGCGAGCGATGCGGCGAGCTCGTTGCGAATGACGGGATTACCTGGGGCCTCCTGGTGCGCCTTCATTATCAAGTCAATATTGCCCTGCAAATCTCCGGATGCCCTGATGATGTTAGCCTGCAAGACATGTCGCATCGCCTCCCGTCCTCGCTGCACCTGCGTAATGAGTTCCTCCGTCAAACCCATCCAGGAATACTCAGGAGCCTGCTGAAATAACGCGAGTAGCACCCGCTGATTGGCGTCGGGCTGATAATCAAGCGCGCTGCGGGGCGCGGAGAATTCAATCACCGGCCGGTCATCCGTGTTGCGCATGCCCGGCTCGATAAAACGCGCGCCGTCCATGGTCTCCCGCACCAGCATTTCCAGAATCTGTTCGGGGTGCTCAAATCCTGTCGCTGCCAGTGACTCACGCACCACGGGCCGGGAGGCGTTTCGCGCGATCACCGCCATGTCGATTCCTGCGCCTTCGGTGAACCCGAGCAGAATCGTGTCGTAACCGGTGAAGAAGATCGCGGCATGCGGAAAGACGTGCATGAACGAGCGCATGATGATCCGCAAATCCTCGGCGGAAAGTTCATAAAGCGGCAGGAACTGCCCCATGATGCCACCCGGTGCCAGGCGCCGGCGGGCGAGGGCGAAGTGTTCGACGGTGTACAGGTTCCCGGCCCCGGCCATCACGGGTTCGAAGGGGTCGGAGGTGATCACATCGTAGCGGCTGGTGGTCACCAGCAAATGGTTGCGGCCATCGTTTACATGCAAACGGAGATTGGGATGTGAAAGCACCGCGCCATTCCACGCAGACCACAGCATGGCGACATTTGTAACCGCCGGTTCGATCTCCGCCACCTCAAGTGCTTCCGGCGCATGGCAGGCGAGCGCCCCCAGCGTAACGCCAGCCCCCAGGCCGATGTTCAAAACGCGTTTCGGCGCCGGGTGGCACAACATCGGCAAATGCCCGATCATGCGCTGCAGCACCATGCTGCGTGGCGATGTGTCCGCCTCCACCTTGCCGTCGCTGCAGAAAAAAAGTTTTTCATCGACGGTCTGCGTGACGGACACGGTCACGGAAACACCCTCGCGATAGAATAGCAACCGCTCGTTGCGCAGGTGTTCGCGCAGCGTGATGCGCTTACCCTCCACATAGTTCCAAGGTGCAAAATGGGCTCCCGCCGAAAGCATCAACGGCTCCCAACGCGGTGGCCACGCGCAGACCCAAAGACCCGCCGCCAGAACGACGCAGGCCGCCAGCACACGCAGCCACATTGCCGCACGCGCGGCAAGCGCGATGAATGCGGCAAGCGCCAGGGCCAGCAGCGCGAGCAGCATGACGGATTTTGCCAGCCCCAGCCAGGGCAACAGGCAGAAGCCCGCGATGGTGGCACCAATGGCCGCGCCGGCGGTATTGGCCATGCTGGCCATGCCAACGGCCCGTGCCGCCGACACGTTCTCTGCCCGCATGCAAGACGCCACCGTGGCAAACGAAATCCCGAACAAGAATGCCAGCGGAAACAAAAAGGCAACCGCCGCCAAGGTTTTGCCGACCACCAGACCGATCCAGGTAAACTGGGTGTGGACCAAATATTCAAGGAACAGGCCAGGCGCCGCAGGGAACATGTATAAAGACCCCAGCGTCCACAGCCCAACGCCCACTTGTGCGGCAACCAGAAGCACTACCGGCTGGCGGCATCGATCGGCCAGCCGGCCAAGGAGCGCCGCACCGAGTCCAATCCCCGCCAGAAAGACGGCGAGCATCAAGGAGAACGAATACGTCGTGGAACCAAACACCAGGATCAAGGCACGGAACCAGACGGTTTCGAAGGCCAACGCCAAAAATCCACAGAGGGCGGCTGCCGCCAGTAAAATGCCGCGGAAGCTGCGTGTGGTGGAAGGCAAGGATTCCACTGTAGCCGCGAGCGTGAGCGAGCGGTGCGGTGCCGGAGCGGTGCGATTCAGTCCCATGGCCAGCAACGCCACCGCAAGATTGACTCCGATCGCCGCCTGCGTGGTGCCGCGGATCCCCCACACCGGCAAGCCGTAAAAGCCCGCGCACAAGACTCCGGCGACACCGCCAAGGGTATTGATTCCGTACAAGTGCCCGAGTTGGGCGCCAAAATGTTTCCGGTCATGCAGGAACCCGCTGGCGAGCACTGGAAGTGTCGCCCCCATCAACAGGGTCGGCGCCAGCAGGAGGGCCAGACTCAACCCAAAGCGCGGGAGGACAATTTCATTTCCGGAACAGACTCCAAACACCGCGAGCCACCCGGAGTTCTGCACCACGGCAAAACACGTGGGCAGAATCGCCGCACTAACCCCAATGCCAAGTTCAAGCAAAACGAAGGTTCGTAGCGGTTTGCGCAGACATCCGGTGTGGCCAGCCGCCAGTGCGGCCCCGCCCGCCATCCCCAACATGTAGGCCGCCAGAACGGTGCTGGCGGCCTGAACGGTGTTGCCGAACACCAGTCCCAGTTGACGGAACCAGAGCAATTCGTAAACAAGGGCGGAAAAGCCCGACAAAAAAACAAGCGGCAGCACCCGCCTCATGGTCTCAGCCGCCTGTTCTCGAACCCGGGATCAATTTGGAAAGCCCACCAGTGTGCCCATTCGTTCACGGCAAGGTGGACAAAAGCCGCGTGCTTTGAAATCCACATCCTCAATCGTTTCATCAGCATGCATGACACAAAGCCAGAAAGGGCATTCAATTTTTCCCATCAAGCGTGCCGCGACAAACAACGTTTGTTTTTGAATACGCGCCAGCCAAACGCCATCCGCACCCGGATCGCCTGCCTCCTCCTCTGGCTTTAGGCACGCCGCCCACACAACGCCACAGCGCTGTTCCGGAAAGAGATCAAAGGCGCCCACATTGGCGCCACACGCTGGCACAGGACCATCCACGATACACACGGTCACGGTATTTCTTGCCAAGGGGGACTCCAGGCAGCAAGACGGCATATGGGATGCAACGCCATTTGTGATGGCGTCGATACGGCGAAAATCCGATTGAATCCAAAGATTTTCATGAAAATATTCACGAATCTGGCCTTCCCAACGCTGCCCGATTTCTCCGGCAATCAGGATCTGCACTTTTGAACCCGAAAATTCGGACTGTTGCGCTAGACTCCGTGTAACGACAGACAGGAGGACAAGTACAAACGTCGGAATGCGTAAAGCACACATGACTCTGTCCTTTAAAAGCAAGAAGCCTCGATATTGCTATCGAGGCTTCCATACTTCGCGTTTAACGTACAGTGAACGACAGTCGATATTACTTCCGGCGCCGGCGGGCGGCCATAGTCAGAATACCAATTCCGAACAACGCCATCGTCCCGGGTTCGGGAGTGACAAAAAATGAACCCATGACGGCGGGCTCCGTCGCTGCCACGTCAATGGCGTCCGGAGGGGGGGGAAGCGCCGCACCGGGGTCTCCCCATGTGTTCCCGTAGACCTCGCTTCGCACATAGGAATCACCAACGTCTGGACTCCCATCCTCGTACACGTACATATACACGAACCCGGATGAAATGGTGGAACCACCCACCGCCGAATTACCCAACGCTCCGGTGGCCACTGGTGAACTTAATCCACCATCAATGTCCGTGTTTCCTGTAAAGATAACATAGTCCCCAAATGAAGCCGGAGTCGTTCCGTCGACACCCAAATCGGCGTCAGATTCCAGGATACTGTTCCCACCATAGGTGGAGTCTGCTGACCAGTATACCTGATAGTAGGCACCGGCCGGCACCAACGTGGTTAAGCCTGCATCCATGAAAAGTCCCTGGGATGTCAACAGGGACAGGCTGATTGAAGCGGCCGACGCCATGGACGCCGTACCACACAAGGCCCCCATCACCACCATAAGTTTCATCATCTTCATTGAATATTGCTCCTGTTTCTTTACCGCCTGCACGTCATGTCAGACTTAAATCAGTTTGCCGGAGGATAGGGCCTAACTTCCGTCTCCAAAATTGGCGAACCGCTGTTTCGCTTGTACCAAAAGGGGACTCCCATGCGCAACGTCAGGTTCGTGGCTGGGCCCCAACCAGCGAAATTTTTGGAAAATCCAGCCGGTGGATTGTAATTGGTTATGGCCCCATCCCAAACAAATAACTGGTCCCCGTTGATTGAACTCGCGAACAAACCCGTATTCGTAAACTTCACATCGGCAGTATAGGGATAGCCCAACATGTTCAACCCCCCGCCCACCAGGTTTGAAGATGAGCCGTCCATCGGAACCTGCCCCTTCATGACCAACTCGTAGGGAGCACCGGCAGGCGTAGCTGGAGTTTTGACCCAGAAACCCATGAATCCTTGAAACACGATGTTGGAACTCCAACCTGCAAAGTTCTTCGCATCCTGATCGTACGGCGTGAGATCGTTTGTGCTGGAGGGGTGATAATAGTTCACCGTGGTGCCGTTCGGTAATTGATTTCCGAAGACGTCGTTCGCGCGCAAAGCCAAAACGCCATCAGTGCCGACGTCTTCAAACGCAGTGGCAATCATGTACAATTTGCCGCGTTCCAAAACGTGCTTGTTAAAACCAACGATGTTGACGCTGTACACCGGCCCTTGCGCCAGTGCGCTCGTCGCCAACAGGCAGCCAAACAATCCCATCAAACTCCGCTTCATTGTAGCCTCCGTACGTTTAACGCGTCTGCTTCTGACTGAACAACTATACTTTAGAAAAACCGATAACCACGGTCAACGGCAAAAACACTTGTTTTTTGTTTTTTGATGGCTCCGTGATGCCACCGTCTCCAACTCATCCCAACTGCCGATTATCTTACCTTTTTCAACAACGCTTCACAAGGGGTTTTTATTTTGGGTGTATTGCCCTATTCCAACGGCGGCAGGACCCCCTCCGCCACAAGTTGATCATCCATCTCGGGCGTCAGGGGAATTGGCAAGGGCGGTTCGCCGCGACGGATCACCTGCATCTGGAAATCCTGCAATTTTTTCTCCATCTCCTCCGGTTCCAGTTGGGGGCGGGCCGCGATCTCCTGCATCCGCGCCTCTTCGGCCTCGCGACGCTTGCGCAACCGCTCCGCATAGGAAAGCCGCCGCTCCGTCGCTACGCCAACACCCGGTGGCATGACGACGCCCGAGGGCTCCCCAATGCCGCCGGTGGGCGTCGGCGTTGACGCCGGCGTGGCAATCACCATCCCTTTGTCATCGACCATCGATATCCAGTACTCCTCCACGCCTTTGCGCAGCAGGGCACTCTCCTTGGCATAGTCCGCCTGCACCAATTCGATGCCATCTTCGATGTCGCCCACATAGAGGAAGTAACTCTTGGGCGGTTTGGCCATCAAGTCCACTAGCCCCACGCGAATGCCATCATCGTCTTCCGTGATGGCGCACAAGCGCAGGTTTTTGATGAACGCATCTTCCGGCGCGATCGTCGGCTGGGGCGGCTGAACAATCACCACGGGGGGCGGCGCGCCAAACGGTTTGCGCTGCAAAATAATTTCGTAGTGCGAGAAATCGGGGTGCGTCATCGCGGCACGGCCTGTGACGCTCAAGCTTGCGTTCGCAAGGATCACGGCAAGGATGCAGCGTGTAGTCATTCTCACGGGAAAATGCTACACCCGCGACGCTGTGTCCGCAACGGTATTTGGAACTCTCATCGGGATCGCCGGGCCAATCGTCATCAAGGCGTCATCAAGGCGTCATCAACTCCAGATAGGCCTGCCACCACGTCGGACCCCAGAACATCCAGAGCACCGCGCCCAACGCCAGATACGGACCAAAGGGAATCCGGCTCTGCATCTGCTTTTGTCCCGCGAGCACCATCATAATCCCGGCCAGCGATCCCATGAATGAGGAAAGGATCAGGGTAAACAACACCGCGCGCCAGCCGAGGCAGGCCCCGATGGCCCCAAGTAACTTGACGTCGCCAAAGCCCATGGCGTCTTTGCGGAAGACCAGTTTCCCCGCCACCGCCACGGCCCACAGGATGCCCCAACCCAATCCCGCGCCGATGGCCGCTTGCGCCAGCCCCCCCAGCGCCGTGGACTGCCCCTGCATTTCGGGAAACACCCCGCTCAACACCAACCCAGCCCCGATCCCGCCCAGCGTGACGCGATCGGGAATGATGAGGTGCTCGAAATCCACGAACGTGCCCAGCACCAGCCCGCCAATGATCAGCCAGGCAATAGGGACCAGGGCCATATGTTCGACCGCAATGGGCACCATCCCCAAGGGTGGATGATCGCCGGCGTAGCCGAACTGCTGCCACACCATCCAGAACAGCACCGCCACCAGTAGTTCAACCAGCACATATCGGGGCGAAATCCCCCTGCGGCAATCCGCGCAACGGCCGCGCAAAAGGATGTAGCTGACGATGGGAATGTTCAGATACCACGGAATCGCGCGGCCACAGTGTGGACAGTGGGAGCGCGGGCGCACGATGGATTCCTCGCGGGGAATTCGATAAATGCACACGTTGAGAAAACTGCCGATGCAAGCCCCCCAGGCAAAGGCAATCACGGAAAAAGCCGCCCACCAGAGCGCAAGGGACTGCTGTGCCTGTTCTGGAGTCATGGTTTTTCGCCGTAGACCGACGCCTCAAGCGCCCGGCGCATCGCCGCCACATCGGCATCCGTGCCAGTCCAAATTTTGAACGCGCGCGCGCCCTGATGCAACAGCATGCCGAGGCCATTGCTGGTGCGCGCCCCGCCTGCCGCGGCCGCCTTCATGAATGCGGTTTCCGGATACATATAGACAAGGTCAAACACCATCTGGCCCGGGCGAAACGCGTCCGGCCCCAATAGCGTGGCGTCTGTGGGCTTCATCCCGACCGGTGTGCTCTGCACCACGAGCTCGGCCTCGCGGCTGGCCCGGGCCCATGCGTCGCTGCCCGCGGCGGACACCAGCGCGCACGCAGGAAACTCATTGCGAATTTCCTGCGCGAGCCGCTCCACGCGCGCCGCGTCAACATCCGCCAGCGCCAGTTGCGCTGCACCCTCGGCTGCCGCCGTGAGCGCCACGGCGCGCCCGGCCCCGCCGCACCCGAGCACGAACAGGTGCTTGCCCCCCACCCGCGTGGCGAAGGCCTCCTCCACCGCCGTCAAAAAACCGCCGCCGTCCGTGTTGTATCCCTTGAGCGTGCCGTCCGCCAGAAACTCCACCGTGTTGACGGCACCAAGCCGGCGCGCGGTCACATCCAGATTCTGCAAGCCCCGGAACGCAAATTCCTTGAGTGGCACGGTCAGATTCACGCCGCCAAACCCCATGTCGCGCATGGATGCCAGAACCGCCAGCAACCGGTCCGGATGCACATCGAAGGCAAGATAAATGGCGTCCAGTCCCAGCGCCTGAAAGGATGCGTTGTGCATCACCGGGGATAAGGTATGGCCAATCGGATGGCCAAGTACCGCGTAAGGTTTTGTATGCCCGCTTAACTTCATGCGCTTTCACCCGCTTGCCGTCCGCGTCCTGATTGTGGACATGCGGCGCAAAGGCTAGACGAGGCGTTCCCACGCAACAAGCCGATTCTTGCGAGGCGCCACGCGGTCGTGGGCTCTTTTGAAATCCGCAGTGCGCCACACCGTGGCGCGCTACAACGAATTGGGGCCATCGTGGAACCTGTAGAGCCGCACGGTGTGCGGCTATTCCAAAAAGGCCCACCACCCTCCACGCGACCGTTTTGACTTTGGGCTTCGTTCACGTTATCCTTACCATTTGATTTGACTGCAAGCGCGACGCCATCACGGCATGAAGGCTCGGCGGGAGACCCAGACATGCAGGATATCGGTACTCGTACGAAGATTGTCGGTCGTTTCACCCGCCAGGTCCGCGCTGTCCGTCACGCGCTCGCGTCCCTGCTCTGGCTGGCGCCCCTGTCCCTCTTCGCCATCACACTGCGCCAGGAAAATTTTGAGAGCGCCACCGATGGCACGAATTACACGGTGCTCGGTGAGCATGGCACCAACTCGGCCGCCGTGAATCAGTATTTTAAACGCGGCGGCAATACCGATTTTGCCCTGGGACAGGCCATGGCCGGACTGCACGGCTCCAATTTCTGGGGCGGCGAGGACACCGATTTGAGCGGCCCCGGCGAGTGCAACGTCACGCTGGGTGCGGTGGATGTGCGCGGTTTCCAGAACCTGCGCGTGACTTGGGCACTCGGCATCGGACGCGATGCGGCCTTTGGAGGCACCCCCTATGAAAGCGCCGACTACATGATTCTACAAGCCGCGTTGAATGCCGGTGCCTGGACCAATCTGTCCATTTTTCGCGGCCCGGCCGGCTCGGGATATTTGCAGGAAGATACAAACCAGGACGGCATTGGCAACGGCACCACCCTCACCCATACTTTCGCCGATTTTCAATACCTGCTTTCCAGTCTAGGCACGGGACTGCAAGTGCGCGCCCTCCTCTTAATGAGCAGCACGTCGGAAGAGGCGCTCTTCGACGACATCCGCATCACCGGCGACGCCATCACCCCCAGCATCACGATCACCAACCCCGCCACGAACATTGTGGTGGGCGAAGCGGTGACGAACTACGACGTGCAGGGAACCGCCAATTTCGGCGTCGTATGGAACATCGTGTGGACGAATGGACTGACCGGCCTCACGGGAACCATCCCGGCCTCCACCAACTGGACCATTCCCGGTCTCTCGCTGGGTGCCGGCGTGAACACGATCACGGTGATCGGCACGAACACCGTCGGTAGCACGAACACCGCCAGCGTGCAGATCAACCGCGTGCTGCTCCCGGTGCTGTCGATCACCTCACCGCCCGCCAGCACCAATGTCCCGGACACCGCCGTCGCCGTGACCGTCAATGGCACCGCCAACGCCTTTGTCAGCGGCCTGCTGCGTTGGACCAATAACCTCACCGGCGGCAGCGGCACGTCGTCCGCCAGCACCAACTGGTCAATCCCCGGTATCCCCCTTGCACTCGGCACGAATCTGATCACCGTGACGGGCACCAATATTCTCCAGCAATCCACCAACGCCAGCGTCAGCGTCTATTGCGTCCCCGTCCCTACCCTCACCATCACCAACCCCGCGAACGGCACCGCCGTCGCGCATGACGTGCTGGTCGCCAATTTGTCGGGTACCGCCGGTGGCGAAATCTTTGACCTGCTGCGCTGGACCAATAACCTGACCGGCGGCAGCGGCTCCGCCACCGCCTCCACCAGTTGGTCGATCCTCAACATCCCGCTGGGCCTCGGCACCAACGCCATCGTCGTCTCGGGCAGCAACATCGTCGGCCGCGCCAACACCGCCACCGTCCAAGTCTATCGCGTGGACGCGCCGCTCCTGTCCATCACCAACCCCGCCACGTTCTCGGCAGTTTCGGATCTCGTCACCAGCACCACCCTCTCCGGCACCGCCAACGGCGTCGTCGGCGGCCTGCTGCGCTGGACCAATAATCTCACCGGCGGCTCCGGCAGCGGACCTGCCTCAACCAGTTGGTCCCTCGCGGGCATCGCCCTCAACCTCGGCACCAACACCATCACCGTCACCGCCAGCAACAGCGTCAACCGCAGCACCAACGCGACCGTCAATATCTACCGCGTCCCCGTCCCCACGCTGGCCATCACCAACCCCGCGAACGGCACTGCCGTCGCACACGACGTGCTCGCCACAAACTTGTCGGGTACCGCCGGCGGCGAAATCTTCGGCCTGCTGCGCTGGACCAACAACCTGACCGGCGGCAGCGGCTCCGCCACCGCCTCCACCAGTTGGTCGATCCTCAACATCCCGCTCGGCCTCGGCACCAACGCGATCATTGTCACCGGCAGCAACATCGTCGGCCGCGCCAACACCGCCACCGTCCAAGTCTATCGCGTGGACGCGCCGCTCCTGTCCATCACCAACCCCGCCACGTTCTCGGCAGTTTCGGATCTCGTCACCAACACCACCCTCTCCGGCACCGCCAACGACGTCGTCGGCGGCCTGCTGCGCTGGACCAATAATCTCACCGGCGGCTCCGGCAGCGGACCAGCCTCGACCAGTTGGTCCCTCGCGGGCATCGCCCTCAACCTCGGCACCAACACCATCACCGTCACCGCCAGTAACATCGTCAGCCGTAGCACCAATGCGACCGTAAACATTTATCGCATCCCCGCCCCAACCCTGACCATCACCGATCCCTCCGGCCCCGTGACGCTGGCAAACAGCATCACCTCGCGTCAGGTCGGCGGCACCGCCAACGCCGTCGTCAGCGGCCTCATCACCTGGTCCAACGCCTTGACTGGCGCCACGGGCACCACCCCTGCGGGCACCAACTGGCTGGCCGCCGCCCTGCCCATCGTGCCAGGCATCAACACCATCACCGTGCGCGCCACCAATCAAGTCGGGCGCCTGGCTTCCGCGCAGGTCACCGTCGCCCGCGAAGGCGCGGTCCTGTTGAACGAAGTCCTCGTCAACCCGGTCGGGCTGCTCGACACGAACGATTTTGAATTCATCGAATTGTTGCAGGTCGCGGGCGGCGGCAGCGCCACCAATCTGTCCGTCATTGAGATCAGCGGAAACCTGATCGATCGCGGCTTTGTTTACGGACGGTGGAATCTGGATGGCCTGGCCTTCGGCACCAACGGCTTGCTGCTCGTGGGTGACAATTATAACACCACGGCAGGCGGATCCTGGTCGAATCACGTCTCGCCGCATACCGGCCTGGGCGATGCCGACTATGTCCCCGCCACACTGCAAAACACATCAATCACCCTCCTCCTCGTACAAAACTGCCTCGCCTCCGTGTTCGTGGGCGCCGACCTCGATCTCGACAACAACGGCATTCTCGACGGCGCGCCCTGGGGCGCGCTGCTCGACGGCGTGGGTTGGCGGGATGGCGATGTGGGCGACAGCGTCTACGTCCCGGCGACCCTGGCCCAAACCAGCGACTGGCCCGACGGCGCCAGCCGCCTGCAAACCAACCGCGTGCCCCAGGACGCCTCGGCATGGTTCAACGGTGACGTGATTACGACGGGCGGCGACCCGCTCGGCAAAACCTACAACGCCGCCATCGCCAGCACGAACTTCCCGTCCGGCGGCGTGCTCACCCCAGGACGCCCCAATTACCCCTTCCCCTACGATCAGGATGGCGACGGACTCCCCAATACATGGGAGCAGCAATATTTTGGCGGCACCACCAACGGCGCTCCCAACGTGGACAGCGATGGGGATGGCCAGTCCAACCAGGCCGAGTACTGGGCGGGCACGGATCCGACCAGCGCCGCCGCCTTCTTCATGATCGACGTCTTCGCGAGCACGGGCACCGTGACGATCGTGGAGACCCAGGAGACGCTCACGGTAACCGGCCACCTGCTGCAATGGGACAGCCTGTCGAACCGGATCTACTCGGTCTTCGGCCGCACCAACGTGGCGGGCCCATACGGCCTGATCCAGGGCGGATTGCCCGCCACGCCGCCCATCAACACCTACCCCAGCACACTCGGCACAAACCGTACCTTCTTCTACCGCATCGGCGTCATGGAACCCGTGTATCCGTAAATTGGAGGACGAGGTTTACCCGCCGCGGCGGGCTGCGCCGAGCCGCCCCCCTTCACCCGTCCCCAAGCCGCCCATTATACATGAGCCCGCCCATGGCGTTGTATTGCCGCAACACCTCGGCGGCCTCCTCGCGGCGCACATCCTGGATCACGTCAATGCCCCGGCCCGCGAGCGCATCCACCCAGCGCACAACGCGGTCACCCTCGTCGAACCCATGCGCCTCGGCATCCTCCTTGCGCGCCCCGCATACGAGCCGCCGCACCCCCGACCAAGGTATGGCGCCAAGGCACATCGCGCAAGGCTCGGTGGTGGTCACCAGCTCGCAGGCCGGCAGCCCCTCGCCGCCCAGATCGAACACCCCCAACACCTGTTGCGCCACCATGATCGCCATCATTTCCGCGTGTGCCACGGAGCAGGATGCGGGCACCACGCGATTCACACCAGGGGCAATCAGCCGCCCGCTGTCGCGCTCGAAAATCGCGGCGCCAAAAGGCCCTCCCGTCCCTTCTTCCACGTTGCGCTTCGAAAGCATGATCACGAATTCCATGCGCGCATCCGCAGAGGTCAGCGTGACGCCGCCATGGGGAACACTGTCATCCATCCATTCGGGCAACCCCAGCGTGATCGACGGGAATCGGTGTTTCATTATTCCTCCCATAGCCGTGTAACCGCCAGCAACCCACCGGGAGGGGCGGCCGCCTGGCCGCCCTGGGCCCGCGTGACCGCAGCCTCTCCCAACATCCATCGATCTACAATCCCAGCTCCACCCGTCGGCATTTTGCCTCGTAGATTTTTTCGTCCCGGGCAAATCGTATCCGCACCATGCTGGGCGACTCGGCCCGCAACACGCGCACCGTGCTGCCCGCCGTCATTGTGCTGACGAATGCTGACGAATGCAGGGAATATAACGCAAGCGGGCGGGTGATCACGATGTTTTGTGGCACGACATTCGTCCACGCGGCCGGGGCGCCGGGCGACACCAGGGCCGCCGCAATAGTCTGGGTACGGAGGGGCTGCACGTCCTTCCGCTCCACGCCCCAGGCCCCGAGTTTCTGCTGGCGCGCATGGCGTTCTGCGGCCCGCAGCCGGGCCAGATATTTTTGTTCCGAGGTGCCATCGGGGAGGTCCACCATGTTCCCATAGATGCGCGCCAGCCCCGCCTCCACCAGCGCCACCGCCAGGTCATCCTCGTCCTCCTCGCCGGTGCGGACAAACGCATAGCTGCGCTTGAGCTTGCTGTTGCCGCGCGCGTCTTCGAACCGCGTCTCCACCGTGAAGCCGTCCTTGAGGAAATCCGCCGTGAACCGTTTGGCTTCCTCCCCCAGCTTGTGCATTTGATCCGGCGCCAACTTCCAGTAGTCGGCCTGGTCGTCGATGCGCGTTTCCAGTTCTTCGTCCGTTTCCGCCGTGTCCACGAAGTACAACCGGTAGATGTCGTGCTTCCGCCCGCGTTTCACATGAAAACTGTCGCCGTCGTAATACTCGCCGGAAATCATGCGGCAGTCCGGGAACGTGCGCCACTTGCCCGCCGCCTCGGCCACATCCGCGCAACAGAGCGAAATGAGGGCTAGTAAGGCCACAGCCAACCGTCGACGATCCTTCACAAATCTCATGGTGGTGGACATTCCGACAGCACGGACGGTAGGGCGGCGCTGCCGCGCCGCCTCCCACCCGCCCGGACAAACAATCAAACGCGGAAAATCGCGCCGAGCTTTTTCCCCAACAACAGGCTGCTGCCCAGAATCGTCACCGCCAGAAACAGCATCGCCCACACGCCCAGCGCCGCCGCCACGAACTTGCCCGTGCCGATCATTTGGAAGAGTTCGTAGATCGTCTTCGTGATGGGATAGTAGTCCATGCGCTGCGCCAGCATCAAGCTGTCCGATACCTCCAGCATGCTGAAGGCAAAGGCCAGCAGGGCCCCGGCGATCAAATTGGCCATGATCAGCGGCAAGGTGATCCGGCGCACGACGGTCAACGGCGCGGCGCCCAGGTTGGCCGCCGATTCTTCCAGCGTCACGGAGGTCTGCTGCAACCCGGCCACCGCCGCGCGCACCACGTAGGGCAACCGGCGCATCGCATAGGCAATCACCAGGAACAGCGTCGGATTCACGCGCACGTCCAGCAGGTGTTGCAAGGGAACGCTCCCCTTGACCAGCGCCGTGTTGCTCAACATCGAACTCAACGCGAGATAGCCAAACGCCATCACCAGCCCGGGCACCGCCAGCGGCAGCATTGCCAGTGCATCCAGCACGCCGCGCAGGCGCAGATTGGAACGCACCACCACGAAGGCAATCGCGATCCCCAGCCCCACGTTCACCAGCACCGCCAGCCCGGAAAACAGCAAACTGTTGCGAATGCTGCCCACGGTCATGCCGTGGCCGAGCGCCTCCACATAATTGCCCGTGGTCCAGACTTCGGGCAGCACGCTGCGGTACCAGCTGCCCGGCGCGGCGAAGCTCGTCAGAATCACCCCGGCGTGCGGCAGCAATGCCACAGCGATCACCGCGACGAACGGCAGCGCCACGATCAGCGCGCGCCAACCCGTCACACGACGCGCCGCAAACACCACGGCGGCCTTGCTCTGCATCGCATAGGCCTGTCGCCCAAACAGCAGCTTGCTCGCGGTGTACAGCAACACGCTGCACACGAGCATCACGCACACCAGCGCGAATGGAAATGGATTGGACCCGATTTCCTTCAGCGCGTCGTACACCTGCACGGGCGCGCAACGCGTATAATTCATGATCAGCGGCGTTCCCAATTCGGTGAAACTCCAGATGAAAACGATCGTCCCGCCCGCGAACAGCCCGGGCATGATCAAGGGCAGCGTGATGCGCCGGAATTTCCGAAAACCGGAACACCCCAGATTTTCGGCGGCCTCCTCCATCGCCGGATCGACGTTGGCCAGCGCCGCCGCGGCGTTGAGATACAGAATCGGATAGAGACCCAGCGCCTGCAGCAGGATCACGCCGAAGTAGCGCCCTTGTCCCAGCCAGTCGACCGGCCCGAGCCCGAGCGCCGTGTTGAGCGCGCCGTACTGCCCAAGAATTTGCTGCAAGCCAATGGCCCCCACGAACGGCGGCAGGATCATGGGCACCAGCAGCAGCCCGGTCAGCCAGGTCTTGCCCGGAAACTCGTAACGGTTGGCCAGCCACGCCAGCGGCAACCCGATCCCTACCGCCAGCACCGTGGTGCCCAGGCCCAGCAGCAGGCTGTTGCGCAACCCCTCCGCGTAAATCGGATTCTGAAACACCCCGATCAGATACCGCAGCGTGAAGCGCCCTTCATGAAAAAATCCGCCGCTGATCACCCGCGCCAGCGGCCAGACGAAAAACACCCCCAGAATCACGCTGGCCAACAGAAAAATCCCCCACGCTGTGGAACGGCGCATCATAAGAGCCTCCGCATGTCGAAAGTCGAAAGTCCGAGGTCCAAGGCCCGGAATTGAGACCGGTTCAGGGACATCTCAAACTGCCCAAATTTTTGTTCCGCGCTCCCCGACTTTTGCCCTTCGACTTTAGACCGTTGACTCCTCTCCTTGGCCTCCCGACAACTTTTTCGAAAAAATACCGTCCATTCGCGCATGTAATCGATACGATCATACTCGCGGGGAATCGAAAGCGCACTGACCCAGGTCAGCGGAACAGGGCTGTCCGGCATGCGCCCCAGCAGGGCCAGCGCTTCCGCCTGTTCCGCGGGGCCGCCCTGACTCTGGATCACGCTCCAGGCTTCGCGCAACTCATCGCCGGCATCCAGGCACATGACTCGCACGAGATCCCGCATCACGTTGAAATGGGCGCCCGTCCAGCGTGGCTGATAAACGAACGCCGCGCCCAGCTGGTACGGATTCACCTCGGGACTGCCCAGGTCGTCGGTATAGTGCGCCTGGTGTTCCGGGTAATTCGATGGCTCATCGCGCGCATCCGGCGTGGTGGGATAAAAATCGCGCCGGATCGGAAGCCTCCGCAGGGCGAACTTTTCGGGTCCCCCCGCTGTGCCCGGCTCGTAATTCCACAACTTCTGCCCGTCCTCCCCCAGCACGAACGCAATAAACTCCAACGCCAGTTCCCGGTGCGCCGCCCCGCGCAACAGGCTGACCGGATCGGCACTGACGCTGGACCCGCCACGCGGTGTGACATACACCAGGCGCTCCGTGCCATCCGGCGCACGGCTCAACTCAGACTGGTATCGCGAAAAGAAATCGATCCCGATGCCCGCCGCCGCGTCGCCCACGCTGACATCAATGGCCACTTTTCCACCGCTATCGGTCAAATATCGCGCATTCGCCCCGATGCGCTGCACGAGGCGAAGCCCCTTGAGCCAGCCATCCTCGATGGCCTGTTGATACACGATCGGCACACCCTCCGGCATCTTCCCCGGCGCCAGCTTGGCTGCTTTGATCAGCCCTTCGAAGTGCGTCACATCGTTGCCGCCGAATCCCGCCGCGCGGACTGCCTCCCAGCATTGCTGATGCACGATCATTTCGAAGGCTTTGGCGATGCTGCCGCTCTTGGAGGGATCGGCCATGGCCACCTGCCCGATCAACGCCGGATTCGCCAGATCCTCCCAGCGCTGCGGCGCCTCGCGCACACCCAAATCGCGCAACCGGTCCGGGTTGTAACAGATGCCAAACGTGCTCAAGACCGTGCCGTAATAGGTGTCGCTACGCCAGATTTCCCCGCTCAATGCCGCGGGAATCAGCGTGCGGCCATCGCCATCGAACAAGGTGCCCGGCGGCGGCTGGCCGGTCGGCCAGGCCGGCACGGTCAGCCCCTCGCCGCCCGCCTTGTCGTGATCGTACGTGCCGCCTCCGAAAAATACGTCGACCTTGCTCGAAAACGCCGCCGCATCATCGGTCTTTCGGAAGGCTTGGTGAAACTCGCGCGTTGCTTCCCAAGCCGCCAGCACGGCGGCGTTGGTCGCCGCATCCGCGGGTGGCCGCGCCGGATCGAACTTGCGGTCGAGCACGGTCTCCCCGCCGCCCGCGGGCCAGGCATGGCCGCCTTCCATCCACCATGCGCGAAAGGCGGCCACGTATTCCGCTTCGAGATAGCGCATGATCTCCGAGGTGCCGCCCACCACGCGCCAGTCCACGCGCACGGATCGCCCGTGCTTCGCGCGATACCACTTGGAAAAGGCCCGCCCAAACTCGTAGCGGATCGCCTCGTTGTGCGGCGTCACGATCACCAGTTCCGGATCGCCCGGCGCCCAATCATCGGCCAATTCCTCGCGCCGGAACAAAAACGGCAGCCCCACGATCATCGCGATTGCCAGCAGAATGGTGAGCCGTTGCAACATGCGCCTACACCAACGCCGCCGTTATGCGTTTCTGCTTGCGGATCACCAGCCACATGGAAATTCCACCCAGGATGCCGAATCCGGACATGATCACATACCAGAACGTCCACCCGTATTGCGCCTTGGTTGCATCCAGCACGCGCCCGGTGAGCGCCAGCGAAATCGCGGCGCCATAATACTGAAAAGAATCGATCACCCCCGCCGCAAAGCCCGCCATCTTTTTACCCCCGATATCCATGGGCGCCGCGGCGCCCACAATGGAATGCGTTGAATTCGCGGTGAAGGAAATCGCCACCAGAATCACGCAGCCGATCAGAATGCCGCTGGAAGTCGGGCCCACCGCCCCGGTCAGGAGGATCGCGGCCGCGACGGCAATCACCACCGCTTCGATGAAATACAGCGCCATCGCCACCGGCGACCGGTGCCCCTTGAAGAACTTGTCCGAGATATAGCCCGAGATCAACGACCCCGCCACCGCCACCAGGGGCATCAGTGTGAGCGTCTCCTTGGCCATGCGTGGAATATTGGTCTTCATGTCCATGCCAAGCTGCTCCTGAAAATAGAGAATCGCCAGTTGGTCCGTGCTGGAGCGCACGGCGCCGGTACACGCATACGCCGCGGCGTAGAACCAGACCAACGGGTGGCAAAAGATGGTCTTGAACGAGTCGGCCAGCTTCACGGTCACGCCGTGCGAATTGTCCAACTCATCCTGCACCACCCCCGGATACCCCGCCTCGTCAGGTGTCTGCTTGGCGGCCAGCGCCATGAAAATCGCCGCCGCCGCAGTGAAGAGCGGCGGAATCCGGAACAGCCAGCGCCACTCGCCCTCGGCCACCACATAGACGCCAAACGTAAAGCCCGCCAGGATCACCGGCGCCAGCCGGCTGATCGCAACCTGCCCCATCTGGATCATGAACCCAAATATACCCGCAAAGGTCCCGCGCTCCGTGCGATGAAACCACGCCGCGTTGATCTTGACCATGCCCGGCGCGCCGAAGGATTGAAACCAGCCGTTGATCAGCCAAATCAGGGAAAAGGTGGAGAACGTCCCCACGAAGGAGCCGAAACCGAAGAACAAATTGAGCACGATCGTCCCCACCGCCCCGATCAGCATCGAGCGCTTGCCGCCAATCCGGTCGCACAGCAATCCATTGATGAGCTGTCCCGTGCCGTAGGCCAGCGACCAGATCGCCAGCATGTCGCTGATCTGGGTCTTGGTGAATCCGAATTCTGCAATCATCCCCGGCGTGGCAAACCGGAAATTGTAACGGCACATGTAATACGAGGCGTAGAGCAGCCCGAGCGAAACCCAGTTCAATCCGCGGCGCGCACGGAACCCCGGCGGATGGTGCACCGTGAACTGATCACGCGCGTGACTGGGCGCACCTTGTGTCATATGCTCCTCATGGAATTTGTCGATTATCCGCCCGGCCCGTCACTCCGTCAATACCGCCACATCCTCCGGCGCAATCCAGATGCGCGCCGTTTCCACCCGGTCACGCGCCAGGATGCGTGGGTTCAGATCGAAGGCTTTCCATTGCATATCGCCGCCGCCCTCTCGCGACTCGATGCGCACATGGTGCTGGGCCACCTCACCCAGATACACCGTGTCATGGACCGTGCCCGTCAGCACGTTCGGGGCGCCCGCCGGTGGCACGTCGAAACGGATGACCTCCGGGCGAATCGAGAGCGTGACCCTGGAGCCCTGCGTGACCGCTGCCGCCGGCATGGCACTCTCCAGAATCCCGATCGCCGTGCGCATGCGCACACGCCCTCCCCCCACCTCCGCAACCTCGGCGGGCAGAAAATTCGTTTCGCCAATAAAATTGGCGACAAACCGGTTCGCGGGCCGCAGATAAACCTCGCGCGGCGCCCCCACCTGCAGGAGCCGCCCCTCATGCATCACCGCCAGCCGGTCGGCGATCGATAGCGCCTCTTTCTGGTCATGCGTCACGTAGATCGCCGTCAGCCCCGCCTCTTTGCAGATGCGCCGGATTTCCGCGCGCATCTCCAGCCGCAGCTTGGCGTCCAGATTCGATAGCGGCTCGTCAAGCAGCAGGCACTGCGGCCGGATCACCAGCGCCCGCGCCAGCGCCACGCGTTGCTGCTGGCCGCCCGAAAGCTGATTGGGTTTGTGCTTCGCGCGGTCGGTCATGCGCACGAGCTCCAGCGCCTCGGCCACGCGGCGATCAACCTCGCCCCGCGCCACATGCCGCATCTCCAGCCCGAAGGCCACGTTCTGACTCACCGTCAGGTGCGGCCACAACGCGTAACTCTGAAACACCATGCCCGTGTCGCGCACATGCGGGGGCAGCTGCGTCACATCACGCTCGCCGATGCGAATCGTCCCGCCATCCGGCGTGTAAAACCCCGCCACACACCGCAGCAACGTGGTCTTCCCACACCCGCTCGGCCCCAGCAAAAAAAACAACTCGCCCGGCTCAATGCGCAGCGACACCCCATCCACCGCACGCGCCTCGCCAAACCGCTTGCTGACCTTGTCAATATCAACGGAAACGGCCATGAAACAAATCTACCTTTCTGAGCGAACACGGTAAACCGCGCGGCGCTCACGGACATGATACCCAATCTGTTTATGCGCCGGCTCCGGCGGTGTCATCAATTCCCGAATCGCATCAAAAACCGCCCGAAACTGCACATCGTATTTCCGCTCCAGTTCGTCGAGCCGCTCCGCCAGCTCGGCATGCCCGGCCAGCAGAGCGCGCAAGCGCACGAACGCGCGCATGATGGCAATGTTGACTTGAATCGCCCGTGGGCTCTTGAGCACACCGGAAAGCATGGCCACCCCCTGCTCGGTGAAAGCCATCGGGGTATAGCGCGTTCCGCCGCGAGGATCGGTTTTTGAGGTGCCAATTTGGCACCTCAAAGTTGCAACCTCTTGCCTATCAAGCACAAACATAAAATCGAGCGGAAAGCGTTCGAGATTTCGTGTCACCGCCCGCTTCAGAATTTTCGTCGAAACGCCGTACAGTTCCGCGAGATCCCGATCGAGTAACACTTTCTGCCCTCGAAGGAGCAGGATCTTCGTCTCGATGCGTTCCACCGGAATCACATTTTTGCTCATAGTGTATCAACCCGTGAGATTAATGGCATGGAACGGCGATGTTAGGGGCCGATCTGCGGCAGGTCAACTGCAGGCGCGGATCACCCCTTCCCCACACCTTCCATCCGATGCGCCTTGCGCCCGCCGCGCGCCACCGCCTCCTGCGCCTCGGTGTGCGCCAGCAGGGTCTTGGAAAGCTCCACCGCCCGCTCCACCAGCTCGCACGCACCGTCACGCAGTTCTTTGCTGTTCGCCACGAAGGCCATGTTGTTTTCCATGTCTTCCGCCGACCACCCGCGCGAGTGCGCAATGTACGGAAACTGCGGAAACAAAAATCCCAGCTCCGCGAAAA
Organism: Kiritimatiellales bacterium; assembly: GCA_945949405.1. Classification (GTDB taxonomy): domain Bacteria; phylum Verrucomicrobiota; class Kiritimatiellia; order UBA8416; family JAIOPI01; genus JAIOPI01. The sequence continues at coordinate 2,166 of CAMFEP010000004.1, read as the reverse complement.
AGCCCAGCACGCTGCCCGCCACGCCCTGCACGTTGTCCTGGCCGCCGGTGATGATGAACCCCGCCACCTTGTTGCGAATCATCACCCGGTCCGCGATCGTGACCTGGTTTTGCACGCAGTTCAAACGCTCGGCCATTTTAAAATACAGCGAACTCGCCCCACCCCAGCGAATCGGCGTGGCCATGATCACCACGTCGCCCCAGTGTACGAGCGCCTCGTAAACCTGCTCCATCTCGTCGTGCTTGTCCATCTGCGTGATCGAGCACGGCCAGGTGCAGGCCCGCGCGGACTTGGAGTAATACCCCTCGCAGTTGCGGAATTTCAACTCACTCAAACGAATCAATTGGGTCTCAGCCTTCAACCCGGCGCGCGCATGATCAAGCGCCGCCTCCAACAGCACCTCGGACGTCGAGTAGCGCGGATTGGCCTCGTCCATCGCCGTCGTGGATATCCCCACGACACGCACCGGCCCGGGCGCGCGCACAATCGGTCGCGCCAGCGCATGCGGCGGATGCGGCAGGTGGCTGCGCTTCGTGGCGGCCTCCAGATCGATCCAGAGATGGCCGTTCTCCGCCTTGACCTCGAACATCGGCACGGCGTCCTTCTCGTACCCCGGCTCGCCCTTGCCCGTCCGACAGTGGAACTTCCAATGATGCCATGGGCACACCACGTATTCCCCCTCCACCCGCCCCTGCCCCAATGGCCCCCCCACATGGTTGCACACCCCGCTGATCGCACCAAACTGCCCATTGACGTACGAAATTGCGTACGCCTGCCCCTGCACATGCGCTTCCGTCACCGGTTGTTTGGTAAATGCCTCGCTCGCCCCCAGATCATGCCACTTCGCCATGGTGCTACTCCTGGTTATCTCTCTGCCCACTCCCCGTCTCTGCGGGAGATCCAATGTGGAACCGATGCATCAAGCGATGCACCACCGGCACGAATACGAACCCCAGGGTGGCGGTAAATGCCAACCCATTGACAAAGGCATCCAACCAGAACATGTGTTCGAAACAATGGTACCCCATCATGCCAACCGCCAGAGACCCGATCAATAGCCCGAGCCCCACCAACACGCCGCGCGCAAAGCGGCAACAACGATTCATGAGGACGTTCAAACATAAATTCCTCCACCAATCTGCGCCGAGGTGGCCCGTGACCTCCGGGCGCGGGCTCCGGATTACTCCAACCGGCGATACGTTCCCGGCTCCGCCTTGAGCACCAGCAGATTATCCTGCCGCTCCACGACCCCCGTGATCTCCAACGGCTCGGCCACCATGCCCAGCACCTCCCGGTTCACCGCCCGCCCATCCGCCCCGGCCAGCATGAAATACGCCGCCAGACCACCCGCATCGCGCACCACCAGCACCGGCGTGCACCCCCCACTGATGCATCGGATCGCGCACGCCTTGTGCGGCTTCAACTCGCCCGGCTTCATCACCCCGAGATAGCACTTGCTGTCCACGATTTCACCACGCAACGTAAACGTGCCCAGCGCCAAGGAAGGGACGGAATCGTGCGCTCCAGCGGACGTTCCGTCCACGCCCACGACCGAATCCGCCAAGACCTCGATCATGGTCTGATCGTCGCGCCAAATCAACGAACCCTTCAGCGTCACGCGCTGCCCCTCCCTCCCGCGCACAAGATCCTGCGCGCCATGCTTGCCCTGCGCCACCAGATAATAGCGTGAACGCATTTCCGTAGCGGGGAGCGTGAGCGACCCGCCGCCCCCATCCGCCACCGGCCTCTGCAAAATCAGCGTGGGATACGGATGCTCGCCCACGATCCCGCTGAAGGTCTTGACCACCCCAAACTCAAACCGCCCCGCGGCAAACGGCCTTTGCCACGCCACCAGAAATACCGCGAGTCCCGCCGCGATCACCATCAGCACCACAACGCGCCCACGCAAAAACACCGCCACCCCCGGCGGCATTTGCTTGCGATACCCAATATAAAAATTGTCATTGGTCATTAGTCATTAGAAAGCAAATGACGTCCCCGCCTTTCCCTTCCCAATGACAAATGACAAATGCCTATCCTATTTTTGCCGGCTCCACCCGCGTCCCCGCCGCATTCGGCCGCGGATCCACCAACACCCGCCCGCCCGCAACCTTGACCCCAAATGTCGGCACGCTCTCCGTAAACGGCGGCGGCGACGCCCCTGTG
>CAMFEP010000003.1 GCA_945949405.1 Kiritimatiellales bacterium | reverse complement strand
AGGGAGAGGGTGAAATCAGGGCGGGGGCGGAGGGATCTGGCGCGGGCGGAGGCGGCGGCGAAGAAAGAAAGGTAATCCAGGATGCGACCCGTGGCGGTGGCGCGGCCCCAGTGCGAGTTTTTCACGCGGTGTACGTCGACGCCGTCAAGGGTTTCGCGGGGCGCGTAGTGGGTGTTGCCTTCGTAGGCGCGGGAGGAGCAAATCACGGCGACGTGGTGCCCGCGGGCCACGAGGGTTTGGGCGAGGTCGCGCAGGAACTGGCCGGTGGGGGCGGGGTCCGGCGCGTAAAACTGGTTGAGGAGGAGCAGGTTCATGCGGCGTTCGCCGGCTGCCGGCGTCGTTCGCGCACCGGGCGGGCGGGGGAGCCGTGGCAGATGGTCCAGGCGGGGAGGTCGCGGAAGACACTGGAGCGCGCGCCGACGACGCAGCCATCGGCGATGGTGACGCCGGGGCCGACAAAGACATCGGTGCAGACCCAGGCTTGGGCGCCGATGGCAATGGGCGCGGTGCGCAGGGGGAAGGCAGGGTCATCCGGGTCGTGCGTGGCGGCGCAGAGGTGGCTGTACTGGCTGACGATGGCGTGGGCGCCGAGAGAGATGGGGGCGACGTTGTAGCAGTCCACGAAGGGGCCGAGGCAACTGTGATCCGCCATGCGCAGGTTCCAAGGTGCCCAGATGCGGCAGGAGGGATAGACGCGCGCGCCGCGGGCGATGTGGGCACCGAAGAGGCGCAGGAGCAGATTGCGCCAGGGATAAAAAAGCGTTGGAGTGGGGCGGAAGGCGAGGGCACGGACGAGGGCCCAGAGGGTGCGCGCGATGCGGTTGGCGGTGCTCAATTCGCTTCGGTAGGGGGGCTGTGCTGGTGATTGAGGCATGTATACACCTAATGAGGGACGGACGGCCGGACGGACGGCGCGGAGCGCCGTCCCTACCTCGGATAAATAACGATCAATTGAGTCGAACATCCGCGGGCGGGGTTCCGCCGTTCACGGCCCATGTATAAACGCGGTGCATGCGGGCGGCAAGCGAATCCCACGTGAAGCGATCGGCCACGAGGGTGCGGCCGCGGGTGCCCATGGCGGCACGGTCGGCGGTTGAGAGGCGGAATGCTTCAGACAGGCCGCGCGCGATGTCCGTGGAGTCGGGCGTGATGGAGAGTGCGGCGTGTTCTGAAAATCCCTCGGGCAGATTGCAGGCGGGAGTCATCATGACGGGAAGGTTGTAGGACCAGGCTTCCAGCACGGCGGCGGGCATGCCTTCGCTGTGCGAGGGCAGGACGAAAGCCGAGGCGTTGCGGAAGGCTGCATCTTTGGCGTCGCCGTGGAGCGGGCCGCAAAAATGGATGTGGCGGGTGAGGTTCAAGCGCGTGGCTTGTTGTTCCAGGGCGGCGCGGTGGTTGAGTTGATCCCAGCCGGCGATGGCGAGGCACCAGGCATCCGCGTGGCGGGGATCGTCGCGGATGATTTGGTGCCACGCATCCAGCAAGGGGACGAGCCCTTTTTTCGGATGAAGGCGGCCGAGGAAGAGGAGCACGGCGCGGCCGTTTTGAAATGTGGCGGGCCAGGGGGCGGCGGGGGTGGGGGTATTTTGTGGTGGGAGATCGATGCCGTTGGGGATGATGCAGATGGGATTTTTTAAACCATAGGTGCGGAGGGCGTCGGCTTCGGCGGCGCTGACGGCGTGGAGACAGGCGGCGCTGCGCAGATGGCGGTCTTCATAGGCGGCACCGGCGATGCGTTTTTTCCAGCCGGCGTTGCGCAGGGCCCAGGGGTCGAGCATGCCCTGCGGGGAAATCAGGTAGGGGCGGCGTGTGCGTTGGGCCCAGGCGTTGTTGACGACGGAGGGATACATCCACAGGCCGTGGGCATGGGAGAGGTCGGGTGCGAGAGCGTTGAGGGCGGGGTGCAGGTCGGGGGCGTAACCGAAGGCGCGCGGGCCGTGTACGGGGAAGGTGCGCAGATCGAGGGGCTTCCATTCTGGCGCATCGGCGGCGGTGAACTCGTCCTCGAGGCCGAGCACGGTGATGCGCACGTTGCGTGAGAGCAGGGCATGGTTGAGGCCGCGGATCAAGGGGAAGAGTCCGCCGGCGTTGCGAGAGATGGATGATGTGATGGTGGCGATGTGCATATGGTTATTTCACAAGGGAAAACACGGTGCGGGCGAGGATGGTGGGGCGGGCGGGGGTTTGGCGGGCGGCGTCGCGGGCGGCCATGAGGCCTGCGGCGAAGCGGTCCGGGGACCAGGGGCGGATGATGTCGCGGCTGGCGGCGCCCATGGAGGACAGATGGGCGGGCGAGGTGGTCATATGGGTCAGGCGTGCGGTTAGGTCCCCGATGTTTTCCGGATTAAAGGTGAATCCATTTTTTCCGTTGTGGACCAATTCCGGCACGCAGCCGCAGCGCTCCGACACGAGCACGGGAAGTGCGGCGGCCATGGCTTCGTTCACCACAAGGCCCCATTGCTCCACGGTGCTCGCGTGGACGAAGAGGGAGGCGAGGCCGTAATAGATGGGCAAGTCGCGATAGGAAGTGAAGCCGGGGAAATGCGTGAAGGCGGCGATGCCGAGGGAGGCGGCCTGGTGTTCGAGAGATTGGCGCAGTTCGCCATCACCACAGAGCACGAGGTGCCAGTTGGCGGCGGCGGGTTTTTCGTGAAAGGCGGCAAAAGCGGTGAGAAGGCGGTCGAGATTTTTTTTAGGGATGAAGCGGCAGGAGGCGAGGATGTAGCGTTCCGGCAGGCGGTATTGCGCGCGCAGGGCGGGGGCTTGGGCGCGGGCTTGGGTTGCGCCCTCGGAAAAATAATCGTTGTCGACGACATCGTAGCCGAGGTGGATGGAAGAGGCGGCGAGGCCCAGTGCGGCGGCGTAGGCGGCGTGCCGGCTTCCACCAACCAGTGCGGCCGCGAAATGGCGGACGAGGCAGCGCTTCACGAATTCGCGCATGATGGAGCGTGAGGCGTCGCCGCGCGCGCTTTCGCTCATCAGGATCGGGATGGCGCCCGTGCGGTGGCACCAGCGGAGGCCGGCGAGGGATTCCGGGAAGGACCAGCCGGGCAGGGCCACGGCGCGGGGGGCGATGGTGTCGAGCGCCTGCTGCAGGGCGGCGGTAATTTGCGCGGGCGAAAGCGATTCGTACCCGGTGTCGGGAAAAAGGGTGACGCGGCGGAAGGCGGGGGTGTCGTCGACGGGGCCCCAGGCGTAGGCGTGATCCGTGCGGGTGATTTCCATGCCGATGATTTCGTCGCCCGTGGCGGCGGCGAAGCGCGCAGTGGCGGCGATGCGCGCCATGTGGTAGGGGCCGAAGCGCGTAAAAAGAATAACGATGGCAGGCATGGTCAGGATGCAGCGCGGAGGGTGCGGGCGGGGGGTGGGATGGGATCGCCGGCGATGCAGGCCAGAATCCAGAAGGCCCAGAAGGTTTTATAGAAGGGGAATGAGAGGACCATCCAGAAGAGGGTCAGGGCGAAATGGGCGAGCATGAAGGCCATGTAGCGATCGAACTGGCGGCGGCGCCAGAGCCGCACGAGCGGGTAAAAGAAAAAGATCAGCAGCATGGCGGCGCCGGGGAGTCCGGTCTGGCGGCCGATATCAAGAAAGACATTGTGGGAAAAAAAATTGCCCATGTGTTCGCCGGGCATGGAGGGGAGGTAGCCTGGGGGCGCCTCCTCGGTATCCTCGGCGAAGGCGCGGCCTGTGACCGGATGGCTGGCGATGGATTTGATTGAGTATTGCCAGTCGAGTGAGCGGGATGCGGCGAGGCCGAATTCTTCGCTTTGCTCCGCATAGGTGATTTTCAGGGCGTGCATGCGCGAGCGGATGTTCAGGGTGTCGGTCTGGTAGCAGATGACCATGGCGCAGGCGAACATCAGCAAGGCGCCCACGACGTTGCGGGCCAACTGGATGGGCAGGCGGCCGCGAATATGCAGGATGTGCATCAGCCAGAGGGTCCATCCCAGCATCAGGCTCCAGCCGAGGTAGGCAGCGTTCGACATTGTTCCCAGCAGGGGTGGCAGCGACAGCAGGAAGACGGCGCAGGCCAGCCACTTGAGCACGGAGGTCTGGCGCGAGGGGGCACGGGTCAGGACGCTGAAGGCGATGCCGACGATGCCGAAGGCGCCCATGAGGGTGGGCGGCCAAACCATGATCGAATCCGCGCGGGCACCGCCCAGGCGGGTAAATTCCTGGCGCGCGCCGCCCCAGTCGGAAAGTTGAATGGGCAGGCCCAGGGCCGCGCCCCAGTAGGCGTTGGTCACCATCAAGGCTCCGAGGCAGAGGCCCATCAGGCTTTTCAGATGGCGCCCCTTCGATTCATTGATGAGCTGGCAGGCGATCACCATATACATGATGGCCTTGGCGTACTCGCTTTTGAGCGAAAACACCGGGATGGGGTCATCCCAGAGTAATTCCATCCACAGCAAGAATGGCAGATAGACCAAGAGATGTTTGATGCCGTGGAAGCGCAGGCCTCGGTAACGCAGCAGCGCGACGACCAGCCAGGTCAGTACGCCGAGCTGCGCGGGGTTGAAGGGGGCGTGTTCCGGGAAGGGCAGGCTTTGGGCGCAGGCGATGTAGAACATGCCGGAAAACGGCGAGAGCCAGCCCAGAATCGCCATCGCAATGATCAAGGGATAGGCGAAGACCGATTTCAGCACGGGCTCGCATTGCAGGGCCATGGCGCTGATGAGGGTATACACGAGAATCCATCCCTCGCCGCGCGTGAGGCGGCAGTCGAAAAAATTGGAATCCGGGACGGGGTCGTGCGCGGGAGCGGGCGGGGGCTGGCTGGGGAGAAGAGACATGCGAATTAATTTCCTGTGTCAGCGCGGAACCGGAACCAGTCGCGGGTGAAGCGCAGCCAGGTGACGGCTTCGCGGGTGGACATGGGGGTGCGCTCATGCCAGTGGCGGAACGTGCGGTAAAAGCCGCTCAAGATGGCCTTGAATTTGGTGAGGGGATTGCGGTGGATGGCCAGCGCGCGGCGGATGGCGCGGTACAGGCCCAGCGGCAAACCAAACCACAGCGGCATGTTCATGGACGACATCAGGAGGACATTGCGCACATAAAAAAAATCATACTCCACATCATTGCGCCGGGCTTCCGAGGTGATGATATGGTTGTGCTCGATCAGGACTGAGGGATCGTACCAGACATGGTAGCCGCGCGCGAAGAGGCGCGTGGTCAGTTCCGGTTCCTCGTAGCCGTAGCCCCAGAATTCGCGATAGCCACCGACGGCGAGAATGCTGGGGACGTGGAACATGACGCAGCCGCCCATGAACGAGGCGCAGCGGCGGGCGGTGATGTGCGCGGGCACATCCAGGCGGCCATCGGCCTTGTCGCGGCATTGGAAGGACACGGCGGCGCAGGCCGGATCACGGCGGGCGGGGTCGAGGTGTTCGAGGAGGCGGCCGGATTCGAGAAAATACTGATCGTCATCGAGCATGATGGCGAACTCGCACTGGCAGGACTGGAGCAGGACGTTACGGCCGTGCGCCTGGCCGGCGTGGACTTTTCCATGAATCACATGGGCGCCGGGCCAGGCTTCGGTGGCGGCGCGGGCGATGGCGCCGGGGTCATCCGAGACATCGTCATAGATCCAGAGAGAAAGGTTGCCGAATCCGGCTTCGCGAATACGCGTGAGGCTGTCGCGTAAAATGCCGGGGCGGTTGCGCGTGGGGATGAGAATGGCGCAGCGCGTTGGGTCGGGAATATTCATGGCGTGTTATCCTCGAAACAGTTGCAGGGTTTTGCGCGCGACGTGGCGCGCCGCGGCGTCGAGTTGCGTGGGCAGGCGCATGAGTGGTGGGGGAAGACGGCGGGCGGCCTGGCACCAGAGCCGGTTTCGCGGGGTGGGCGCGAACTGGATGATGGCGTCCAGCAGGCGCGTGCGCACGGCGGGGTCGGCCTCGTGCAGGACGGCATAGCGGACCTGACCGGCGACGCTGTTGCGCAGGGTGGTGATGGCGGAGGCGGGCGACACGCCGAGGGTGTGGGCGCGGGCTTCCGTGAGGGACGATTCCATGGTGGCGAGCATGCGGGCGGCGGCGTCGACAAAATCGAGCCGGCGGCGGGCCATGAGTTCCTGTCGGTCGTGGTATTTGCGCATGCGGGCGAGCGGGTGTTCGCAATAGACATTGCCAAAACCGGCAAGGCACATCTCCAGCCAGAGCAGCCAGTCCTCGCAGGTTCGCATGACGGGGCGATAGCCGCCTGCGGTTTCGTACGCGGCGCGGCGGATCAAGACGCAATGGCAGGTGTCGTTGTGATGCAGGTAAGACTGGAACACTTGCGGGGGCGGGGCGAAGCCGGAGCGTTTGCGGTTGTGGGCGAGGCTGATGGGGCGTCCATCGGGATGGATGTTCAGCACGTTGCAATGGGCCCAGCCCGCCTGGGGATGGGCGTCGAGCAGCGCCGCGAGGGTTTCAATGTACGTGGGTTCCAGTACATCATCCGAATCGACTTTCACGCAATAGGTGCCGTGTGCGGCGCGCACGGCGAAATCGAAATTGCCACCGATGCCGAGGGCTTGCGGGTGGCGGACATAGCGCAAGATGGCGCGTTGATCGGCGGGCAATTGCGCGCGAAACGTGTCGATCACGGCGGGGGTGTCGTCGGAGCCGGCGTCGTCGCAGACGATCACGTCGATGGGCGCGCGGGTTTGGGCGAAGGCGGAGTGGAGCGTTTCGGCCAGGGTGCCGGCCTGGTTGCGGGTGGGGATGCAAATGCCGATGGTGGGGATAGACGTCATGGGGCCGTGGACATTGGGAAAAGGGGGTTGGGCTGCATATACAGGGTGTGATACTGGCGAACGACGTGATCGATGGCAAATTCTTTGCGGAACAAGGCCAGGGTGGTGGTGCTCAAGGCGGCGAGCGTTTCGCGGTGGTCGTAGAGATCGCAGATGACGTGGGAGAGGGCGTCCACGGAGCGTTCGACGAGGTGGCCGCTGATGCCGGGTCGCACGGCATGGGGGATTCCGCCGACGCTGGTGGCGGCGACGGGGACGCCAGCGGACTGGGCTTCGATGATCGACATGGGGAGGCCCTCCTGCACGGACATGACCGCGAGCAGATCGAGTTCCGGCATGATGGACTCGCGGGGGTTGTTGCGGTGGCCGAGGTAGGTGACGACGGCGGGGTGCTGTGTGGCGTAGGCGGTGGCGTCAGCGGATTCATCGCCGATTCCGGCGATGAGGACGCGGACGCGGCGGCCGGTGGACGCGGCGCGCACGGCGGCTTCGGCGGCGAGGCGCCAGCCTTTGCGTTCCGTGATGCTGCCGACGTGGCCGAGGGTGAACTCCGCGGCACCGTGGGCGAAGGGGCAGCCGGGGCGGGATGCGGCGGGGACGCCGTTGGCAATCACCGTGAAGCGCGCGGGAGGCAGGGCGAACATGGATTCGGCGAGGGCGAGGTTGGCGGTGTCGACCGAGGTCAGGTGGGCTGGCGCATGCGCCAGGCGCCGCGCCATCCAGCGGTGGGCGGCGCGGCGGAGGGGTTTGCCATCGAGCTGCGCATTGACGCCGTGAATGGTGGCGACGCATATAGTGTCCGCGCCGGTGGTGGTGTGCAAGGGGAGAAAGACGCCGCTCATCCATGCGTTATGGAAATGCACGACGACGCGTTGGGCGCCGGTCTGTTGGCGGAAGGCGGCCACCCAGGATTCGATGCCGGGGCGGCGGAAGACCTGCCACAGAAAGGACGCGGTGCCGAAGAGTTTGGGTGTGGTGCGTTCGAACGCGGGGAGTTGGGTGTTGTGCAATTCATCGAGATAGAGGGATGGCCAGGCGGCATCGTGAATGATGCCGAAACCGACACCGGCATAGAGGCCCGAGGCGGCCTGAGCGAGGGCCAGTTCGCGCATGACGCTCCAGGGGCCGGTGATGGGATTGAGGGCCACGTGGAGGACGGCGCAATTTTTTGCGGGGACATCAGGCATGGGTGTAGTCCTGGAACAGGGCGGCCAGGCGGCCGCCCCTCCCGATGGCAGTTGGCGGGGATTTTACCGTGTAAAGTTGACGCGGATATTTCATTGGATACGTTCCTGCAGCAGGGTGGCGAGTTGGCGGGAATATCGATCAATGGAAAATTCCCGGGCGCGGCGGATACAGCGCGGTGACATGGTTTCGAGTAATTGAGGATCGCGCACGAAACGCAGCAGGGCTTCCGCGAGCGCGGTGGGGTCGCGAGGCGGTACGACAAAACCGGTGGCGCCGTCTTCCACGACGCGGGCGCAGTTGGGCGTGACCACGACGGGCAGGCCGTGGGCGAGGGCTTCGAGCTGGGTGATGGCAAAGCCGTCGGAGATCGTGGGGAGCACGAAGAGGTCGGACGCGGCGTAGAGCGCGGTGGCATTGGCGGCGGGAATATGACCGAGCCAGCGCATGTTGGCGGGGGCAGTGTCGAGGGCCTTGTGGCGGATGTGCAGGGGGCCGGCGATGTGAAACTCGACGGGCGCATCCGTGAGTTGGCGGGCGGCTTCGATCAAATATTGAATGCCTTTGCGGAGCGAGACGGATCCGAGCCAGAGGATGCGCAAGGGGCGGTTTGCGTGCTGGCGTGGTGCGGGAGCAATTGGCGGTTCATAAGCGAGCGGCAGGACGGCGATTTTTGAATCGGGAGCGCCGTCCTGGCGCAGAAGTTCGCGGGTCCACTCGGAATTGACGACGATGATATCCGCGATCTGCCACTCGCGGCGGGCACGGTCGAAATAGGCGGGGGGCACCGGGGGGCTGGGCAGGGCGAGTTGTGGCCAGGCACGCGCCTCGGCTTCGACGAGTTGTTGTTCTGGAAAGCCGGGGTCGATTTGATCCACGACGGCGAGGGTGCCGCGATCGCGGGCGGCTTCGAGGGCTTCGAGGGAGGCGTAGGCATAGCCGAAAAATGCATCGTGGGGCGGCAAGCGGCGGGCCGCGATGCGGCGGGCAAACATGGCATCCGTGGCGAGAAAGGCTGCATGCGGATTCCCGGTGCGTGTGGCGGCGCGTTGGCGCCAGCGGAACTGCAGGCCGAGGGTATTCATGGCGGCGATTTTTTCGCGGGGTAGTTCTTCGCAGGGCTTTCCAAAAGCCATTGGCAGAAAGCGGCCCAGCAGGCCGGCGGGTGGGTACCAATCCACGATAAGCTGCGCGAGCATGTCCTGGCGGTGCAGGGCGCGGGCCACCAGAAAATGTTCGCGACTGCCTTTTTGCGCGACGACGACTTTCATGATGGAGCCGCCATTGTATTTGCGGGCGTCGCAATCGACGCCCCTACAATTGCGGTTTTCAGTTCGGTGATGATGGCGTGGGCGACGGAATTCCAGTTCCAGCGCGTCTCGTACGCGCGCCGTGCCTGGTGGCCGCAGGCGTCGCGGCGGGCGGGATTGGTGAGGGCGGCCACGAGGCGTTCCGCAATTTGTGGGGCGGTGGCACCGGATGGAACGAGCCAGCCGGATTCGCCATCCACGATCATTTCCGGGATGCCGCCGACCGCGGAGGCGATGGCGGGTAAACCGTAGGCGAAGGCTTCGCACAATGCGGTGGGGGTGAGGTCGGTGCGCGATAGCAGCAGGAGGACGCCGCTTTGCTGGAGCAGGGATTCAAAGCGCGCGAGGCCTTCCGGCGTATTTTTATCGATCCAGCCGTGGGTGCGGACAAAGGGCTGGCGCACGGCTTGGGCGGGATAGTCGCCAATCACGTCGAGGGTCAGGTCGGGCAATTGCACGCGCGCGAGGCGCACGGCGGCGAGGGCGAGGGGGCCGCCTTTGCGCGCGAAGTCGGTGCTGACGAAGAGGACGCTGCGGCGGCGCGGGGATGCGATTGCGGTGGGTGGTGCGGCGGAAAGATTGGCGCCGATACCGACGGGCACGACGCGCTCCGGGGAGAGGCTGTAGCGGGTCACGATTTGTTGGGCGGCGAAGCTGGACGAGGTAAAGACGCGGAGCTGGCGGCGCAGCCAGGCGCTTTCGAGTTCCTTCAGCCGGCGCAGTTCCGCGACGGCGTAATGGCGGTGCGCGTGATAGGTTTCGAGGAAGGGGACGAAGGCGGAATCGGTGTAACAGGCGAAGGGGACTTGCGGGGTTGTGCGCAAAAATTCGGCCACGCCAAAAAAGAGCACGGCATCGGGCGGGGGTTGTGGGATGCGCGACTGGTACGCGGCGGCGAAGGCGTCGAGGCGGCGGTCGGAGTAGGGCCACAAGCGGCGGCGGCCGGTGCAGGCGGCGGCGAGGCGGCTGCGCCACTTGGCCCAGGCGTCGACGGGGGCGGTGAGGGGTCCGATGGCGGTGAGGCGAGGTACGTTATGCTGCATGGCCTGAAAAAGTCCGTGGTGCGCGGCCGGCCAACCGCCGCGGCATTCGTCCATGGCAAACGTTGAGATCCAGGCGAGGTGCATAATTTCAGAGGCGATCAGCGTGGGGCGCGGGATTTTAGGCCGGGCAGGGTTGCGAGGGCTGAGCGGACCTTGCGTCGATCTTCGCTGGTGAGGCTGATGGTCCAGACGCTGGCGGCGTAGAACAAGCCGCAAACGGCGAACTGCAGCATCAGTTCCATGAGGTTGCGGGCGTGCCAGATTTGGTGGATGGCGAGGCCGAAGGCGAGCAGGGGGAGGCCGCCGAGCAAGGCGCGCAGGGCGCCGTGCAACCCCAGGGTCGTCACCGGTAACGCGGCAGCGCGGCTTAAGATGATGGGGAAGCAGACGGCATGGACGATGATGATGGCGCTGGCACTGGCAATGGCGACACCGACCAGGCCGAGATGCGCGAAGCGCACGAGGACGATGGCGAGGACAATATTCAGCACGCCGGCGGCGAGGGTGGTCACGGCGGCCCATTTGAGTTGGCCAAGGGCGGTGAGGGCCTGGTAAGCGATGATGCCGGGCACGGACGCGACGAGGCCCACGAGGATCACCCGCAGGACGGGCACGCTGGCCTCCGAAAATTCCGGGCCGAGCCATAAATGGAAGAATGGGACGGCAAAGACTCCGAGCACGATGGAGGGGTAGAGCGCGAGGATCAGGGCGTAGCGTGATCCGCGCAGGACGGTGTTACGCAGGCGGTCGAGGTTGCCGACGGCGGCGTCGGCGGTCATCAGCGGCGTGAGTACGCCTCCGAAGGCGGTGATCACCATGCGGATTTGCGGATCCCAGCGTTGGGCCACGCTGTAGTAGGTGACCTGTCCGATGCCGAGCGAATCCAGATTGGCAATAATGATCGAATCGCAGGCGTAATAGAGCAACGAACCGATGACGGCGAGGAAGGTGAGGCCGCCGAAGCTCAAGATGCTCACGAATTGTGCACGGGAGGCGGTGTTGCGCAGCGTCACGTGCATTTCGGGCAGGGCGCGCCGGCACAGGGGAATGACGCAGCACCATTCCAGCAAGACGCGCAGGCCACAGGCAAGCAGGACCCAAGTGATGATTGAGGGGTGGTGCCAGTTAAAGATCAGGACCACGCCGACGGCGGCGCCGATGGTGGCGAGGATCTGGCCCAGCGATTCGAGATAGAAGCGCTGTGTGATAAAGAGGGGCGATTTCCAAACGCCGTAGACGATATGGCACGCCGCGGCGAAGCCGGTGATGGCAAGCACAAGGCGGGCGTCATGCACGAGTTCATCCGGGAGGTCAAAAAAACTTTTGGCATAGAGGGCAGACACGAGGGCGCCGGCGAGCAATAAACTGGCGGAGATCAGCGACAGTTGCAGGCCCACCGAGAGAATGGTGTTCATGCGATCGAATTCTTTGCGGGCATAGTGCGCGGCGGCATGGCGTTCATAGCTGACGCCGATGGCGGTGGCGGCGAGGCTTACGATCTGAATGGTCTGGGTTGAAAGCGCTTGCAAGCCGTAGGCCATCACGCCGATGGCATGGATGAGGTACGGCGTGAGGACGAACCCGATCACGGTCGAGATGGCAATGGCGGTATAGCGGCCGCCCGTGCTCAAGGCGATTTGTCGTTCAGTGGACATGCAGAAAATCCGGATAAAATCGGGGATACGCGGGCAGACTCCGTCCCGGTCGATTATGCGCCATATGCGACGGATTCGCAGGAATAAACTGGCAAAATTCGTCGCGGTGCGAGAAACGGGCAATCAAGGAATTTGCCGCTCGGCGGCGTCGCTCTCGCGATGGCGGAGGATCTCAAACATCTTCACGTCGGCGGGGTGGCGCACCAACTCCCTGGCCCGCTGCAAGCAAAGATCGGCTTCGTCCCAGTGGCCGAGGGACATCTGGGTCCGGGCCAGGGAGAGCCAAGGCAGGTAGTCGGAAGGGGCGGCGCAGACGGACCAGAAGGCGAGGCTGGCGGCTTGTTGCGAGAGCGCCGCGCGTTCGCCGCGATCGAGGGTGGCATCGCCGGACCAGCGCAGCAGCGCGGAGGTGAGTTCGGCGAGGGCATCGGCGTCGTAGCGCGCGAAGGCGTTGACGAGCATGGCTTCGCTCCGGGCGCCACTGACGGTGCGCGCCAATTCTTCCGAGGTTGAGACTTTTTCGGTGAGGCGTTTGAGATAGAGGAAACGGCTGAAGGCGAGCTGCCCGCGCAATTCGCGCATGCGGAGGGGGAGCAGCCAGACCAGCCCGGCGAGCGCGACGAGGGCCAGCACGCGCAGGAGGCCCGGAGGAAGGGGGCGCGAGTCCACGGCGCGCAGCGCCGCGGCTACTGGCTGCGTGCGCGATGCGGCGGGGGTGGGGCTGGTGCGGCGCAGATGCACGGCGGCGATTCCCAGAGCGGCGCAAAAGGCCAGCATCAGCGTGTTCGCGGGCTTGTGCAGGCCGTAGTCGATGAAGCTGTGGAAGGCGATGGTGCCGAGGCTCACGCTGATGCCGAGCAGCATGAGGCGGGGCGTGTCTGCGGTGTCGGTGAGGCGGCGGCGCACGACGAGCAGGCCGGCCAGAATCGCGGCAATGAACAATCCCGCACCGAGCAGCCCCGCTTCCACGAACAATTGGACCCAGTCATTGTGCGCGTGCAGCCAGCGCAAGGTCAGGGGCGGGGTTTGGTACATGGTGTAGACATGGCGGAAGGTGCCGAAGCCGGTGCCCAGCAGCGGTGCGTCTGCGATGATGCCGAGTGAATCGCGGGTGACGATGAAACGCATGTCGGCGAAGGGGTTGCTGGCGACCTCTTTAAGGCTGCCCATGCGTTGCACGATTTCACGCACGCCCAGGATCAGCATCAACGCGATCATGGCGACGGACACGGCGATAAGTGTCGCGCGGGCTTTGGCCAGTGCGGGATGGGCGCGCCCCAGCAGCAGGCAAAGTCCGCCCAAGGTGAGGGCCAGGCTCAAGATGGCGCCGCGTGAGAGGGACATGCATACGGCGGCGCCCATGATGACCACGGCGAAGGCCGCGAGCAGGCTTCGGCTCGCCCCGCGGGAGGAAAACCAGGCCAGGCGTTCGCGCCAATCCATGCCGGCGCCGGCCTGTCCCAGCGGACGGGAGGTGAGGAACAATCCGAGGACCAGGCCGAGGGCCATGTTTATGTAGGCCGCGAAGTGGTTCCTGTTTGTGAAAGGGCCGAACACGTTGCCCCCGAAGCGTGGCGTGTGAAACCAAAAGATTTCCTGAGATCCCGAAAGTTTATGGACCATGCCCAGCACGGCCATGATGAAGGCGGAGACGACCACGACGCCTGCCGCGCGATTGATGTCCGACCAGCCGCGGCTGGTGTTGACCAGCACGAGAAAGGCGAGCACACAGGCGATCATGAGACCGATGCTGGAGCGTGTGGCGGGCAGTGAAATGGAAAGCGACGAGGGGATGATGTTGGGCGCGGCCGCGGGCGTTGGGGTCGTGGCCGTGGCCACCTGGGCCAGCACGGAGCGCGCGGGATCCGTGACTGTGTACGAAATTTTATTGAACACTTTCGTGATGGAGGCCGGCATGGGACTGCCCTGGATGGCGGCATAGGCAATCAGGCCGAGCAGCAGCGCGGTCATCCCGGGGATGCGAATGCGTGGCGCGGGGGAGCAGACGAGGGCAAAGAGCCAGATGATGCCGCCGCTGCCGACGAGGCCGCTGATCAGGAGATAGGCCCAAGGATCGGTGGAGCCAAAGAGCCACGGTGCGAGGACCACCGCCGCCGTGACCAGCCACCGCGCAAGGCTTTCGAGGATGCGCTGTGTCTTCGTCGCCCTGTCCATGCGTGTCCGTTCGGATGGGTTTGGTTAACTCAACATCAGGCCAGCTTGGCGCGCAACGCGCTCAAGCGTGCGACTTCCGGCGGTGTGAGGCGGCCCTGCATGCCGGCGAGCCGCGCCCCCAGTTCCATGGAGGCATTCTTGTTTCCCTGGCGCAGATAGAGTTCGGCGAGGTAGAGCATCGTGCTCGTGCTGCCCGGGGCCAGGGCGTGGGCGCGCTGCAGGGCACGTTCGGCTTCCGCATAGCGTTGCGCGCGGGTGAGGATGACGCCCAGGGTTTCCCACGCGGTGGGGATGATTGGGTATAGCACGCTGGCGGCACGAGCCAACTGCTCGGCCTCATCATGCTCACGCCGTTCGCTCAAGAGCCAGGCGAGATCCATCAACGCTTCCGGCGTCTTGCGCAGTCCGAGGCTCTTGCGTAGCGCTTTTTCCGCCCGTGCCGGTTTGTTGTCGAGCACATAGAGGTAGGCCACGACATAGTGGGCATAGGCGCTTTGACGATGGGTCCAGAGCAGGCGTTGGATGCGGGCCCGGACCAGATCGGTGTCACCTTTTTGGATGGCGGCCCGCAGCACGCCTTCCTGCGCGGCGCGCCCGGATTTGCGTTCCTTGAGGGCGGACTCGTAGTATTGCAGCGCGAGGTCGGAGTTGTTTTGCAGCAGCGCGCGGTGCCCTTCCGCGAGGGACGGCACATGTGTGGGCAGGCCGTACTGTTCCGGAAAGCGCCGGAGCCATTCCGTCAACTCGGCTTGATCGTGGCCCAGCAGCAGCGTGTCCAGCAGGAACTCCCAGGCTTCATCCACGCCGGGAGCGCTTTCCACGAGGGTGCGCAACACGCTGCGGGCTTCCGTGTAGTTGCCGGTGGAAAGGTAGGAATCGGCGCGGCGCAAGGTCTCCTGCACAACCTGCGGTGTGGGCGCCACGGGCACGGCCTTGGCCTGCTTGTGCGCGTCATCCAGGCGGGCGGCCAGTTCGTCCAGCTTGCGATTGGCATCCTGTTCCTGTTTGGCGAGGTCCGTGGCCAGCCGGTCGGCGCGCGTGCGTTCCTCGGCGAGCTGGCGTTTGGCATCTTCCACTTCAGCGGCGAACGTATCGTGAGCCGTTTGTTTCCCGGCAAGCTGGCGCTTTGTTTCCTCCACGAGCGACTCCGTGGACTTCGCGCGTTGCTGCCATTGGGCAGCCTGGCTTTCCGCGCGTTGCAGCGCGGCATCGCGATCCGCGCGCGCGCCGGCGAGGGCATCAATTTCCCGACGCGCCTCGGCGAGCTGGACTTCGAGCGCCGCAAGGCCCGCGCTGGGGGCCTGGGCGGTGGGGGCCGGTTGCTTCGCGAGGCGATGTTCCAACTCCGCGCTGCGCTGATCGGCGCGCCGCCGGGCACCGCGTTCGGCTTCGATTTCGCGCCGCAGGGCTTCATGCTCGATGCGCAGGTCTTGGAGTTGTGCTTCCGCGGTTTTGGCGGCGAGCGTGGCTTGCGGGTGCAGCGCTTCCAACTCGCGTATGGTATGGCGCGCCTCCTCGAGTTCGGCGCGGACGCGGGCGATGGACTGGCGTTCCACTTCGCGTTCGGCGCTCGCCTGTTGGGTCTCCTGCTCGGCACGGATGAGGCGGCTCTGCAATTCGCGTGCGCGGGTGCGGTCGATCTCCGGGGCCGGGGCGTCTGGCGTCTTGGCGGTGACGGCGGGTGGCGGGGGTATGGCAATTGGTGCGGGTGACGCGGCGGCGGCGATGGCGGCGGAGACGACGGAGGCCGGGGTTGGTCCGGAGGGCGTCACGGTTGACGCTGGCACGCCGCGGGGCAGTTCCCGCCGCTGCGCGGTTTCTTCCGCGGCCTCGCTGCCCGCCGTGCCTTCTTCGCCGCTGTAGTAGGTGCGCTGGTATTCCTTGGCATAGCGCGCATAGCCATAGCTGTAATAGGAGGAGTAGTAGCGTCCCATGCGCGCCACGACCACGCCGTTGAGGATGCTGCCAATGATGCGGGCCTTGAGGCCGGCCAGTTGTTCGGTGGTGCGGTTGAGGAGCGATCGCGTGCTGTTGCCCGAGCGCACGACGATGATGACGCCATCGCACATCGTGCTCAAGATCCCGGCATCGGACACGAAGAGGATCGGCGGGGTGTCCACGAGCACCCAGTCGTAGGCCTTGCGGGCGGCGGCGAGAAGGTCGCGCATTACATTGGAGCCCAGCAGTTCCGACGGGTTGGGGGTGGAAGGGCCGGCGGCCAGAATATCGAGATGCTCGACGGTCTTGCCATTGTGCACGATTTTTTGCAGGGCGGCTTCGAATGTCGATTGCCCCACCAACACGCTGGTCAGGCCCACTTTATTTTCGAGGTTGAGCACCGTGTTCACGGAGGGGCGGTGCAAGTCCCCGTCGATCAGCAGCACGCGTTTGCCGGTTTGAGCGATGGACAGGGCGAGGTTGCAGGAGGTGGTGGTCTTGCCTTCCTGCGGGCGGCTGGAAGTCATGGACAGCGTTTTGATTTCCTCGGCGGGAATGGAATAGAAGAGGCTGGCGCGGATGCCGCGGTAGGCTTCGGCGATGGACGACATGGGTTCGGACAAGACCAACGTTCCGCGGTAGGCGCGTTCCTCGGGGGTGCCGCGATTTTCGTTCAAGTCTTCCGGGAGTGCCAGCTTGGGAAAATAGATGCCGAGGCGCTGCCTTGCGAGTTTCAGCGATTGCTGGTAGGCGGTCAGGGCACGTTGTTTGAGATCAGGTGGCGGTGGGGGCTCCTTGCCTTCCTCCCCGGCGGCGGTTTCCGGCTGCACGGCCGGAATGAAACCGAGGAACGGCGCGCGCAAGCGGCTCTTGATGTCCTCGGGCGTTTTGATGGTGTCGTCCAGGCTTTCGAACATGAGGGCGAGCATGGCGCCGAACAGGAAGCCGAAGAATGCGGACGCGAGCACCTTGCGGAAGCGGCCCTGGTTGACGGGTGATAGGGGTGGGGATGCCTTTTCGATGATTTGAATGTTGGTTTGGGCGAGGTTTGAGGTGACGTCCACCTCGCGCATGCGCTCCACAATTGAATCGAACAATTCGCGGTGGCGGTCCGCCGCGTTCTTCAGGCGCGTGTACTCGAAAGACTCCTTGGCAAGTTCCAGGGCGGTGAGTTTTTGTTCCTCATAGGTCTTCTGGATTTCAGTTTCCTGGTTTTTCAGCATTTCGAGGCGGTTATCGTGGGAGCTGGTGATTTCGCGCAGGGCCGCCTTGAATTGCTGGCGCAGGAGCGTGACGTTGGTCTGGGCCGCCTGGTAGCGCGGGTGGCGCAAGCCGTAGGTCTGGGCCAGCACGGCAATGTCCTTCTCCGCATCGGCGAGGGCCTTGCGTGTTTCGGACAGGCCGAGGTCGGTCTGGATGACCGGGATGGTGAAGAGGCGCTCGTTGATCGCCTCGCCAACCTGCGTATCCGAATCGAGCGCTTGCTTCATGACACCGATCTGGGAACTCAACTCAATGCGTTTCAGCTGCACGTCGGTGAGTTGCTCATTGAGTTTTTCGAGGCGCTCGATCGCGGGCTGGTCCTCCGCGGAGTTGACGGTGACGCTACGCGCGCGTTCGCGGAAGGCCTGGAGCGCTTTTTCCGCTTCCAACAGATCGGCTTCCTCCTTGTTGCGCTCCTTTTCCAGCAGGCTAAAGGCCACGCCCAATTGGCCGATTTTGCGTTCGCGGTGGTATTCCTGATAGGCGCGTGCCGCGGCATTGGCGATGTCCGCCGCGGCATTGGGCTCACCGTCCAGGGCATCGATGGTCATGAAGTGTGAATCCTTCAGATGGATCGCGACGACCTTGTCGCGCAGCAGCACCCAGGCTTCCGGAGGCGGGGCGGGTTCGGCGCCCAGCGCCGCGAGGAGTGTGCGCTTCAATTCGCCGGCCCAGGAGGATTGGCTGGCGGTTTGCTCGCCGCTGGAAAACAGTTTGGAGACGCCCGGTTCGCGGAGGGCGGTATCCATGACCGCGCGGCTGCGGATGAGCTCTGTCTGGGTGCTGTAGAAATCCGGGTCGTAGGATTCACCTTCCTGCGAATCGGCGCCGAATTTCATCACGTTGGGAGCCTGCCGTTCCACGAGCATGCGTGTGGTGGCGCGGTAGATGCGCGGGGTTTGGAAGGCCTTGATGAGGCCGATCGTGGAGGCGATGATCACGATGGGCAGGATGACCCAGACGCGGCGGCGCAGGATGCCGAGATATTCCCAGAGGATTGAGATGGGTTGACCAGCGGTGTGGGCATCGTGGGCGCCCGGCGGCGGCGTGTGTTGTTCGGCCATGTTGCCTTCCCAGTTTTCGTGAATTATAGCGAGCGGATTTCCGCGTGGCGGCGTGTCCATGCCTGTGCCCAGGCGACGTCTTTATGGCACAGGAGAGACGCTGGCCCCCACGCTTGCCGACGGTTTGATGAATTCGCCCAATTTGGCGAGCCAGCTGGAACCGATGACGAGGCTGTCGCCTGGTTGCATGAATACCGGGGGGTCGTCGCCGCGCGCTATTTTCGTGAGGTTCACGGGAATGACCTGGCGGCGGTTATCGGATTGGCGGATGAGGAATGAATTTTGGGCGCGGGCCGACGGTGAGAGGCCTCCGGCGAGGGCTACGGCCTGCAGCGCGGGGATGGTTTCGTTGCCGGCCTCGATTTCAAACGCGCCGGCGCGTTGCACATAGCCGAGCACATAGACATAGTGCAACTGGCGCGCGGGCACGGTGATGATGTCGCCTCCGAGGATGGTGGCGTTCAGGCGGATGTCGCCGCGGTCGAGCAGGCGCTTCAAATCCACGGTGATCATTTCCGGACCGTCTTCGTCGCCGGTGTCCGCAGTATCGGAATCGGCGGCGGCGAGCGGGAGTGTTTCGGTGACGGCCTCGACTGCGTTGGTGTCGGCTGTGTTCTTGTTTTTCTTGCGGGACGATTTGGCGGACTTTTTCTTCGCTGGTTTTTCGGCAGGGGTGGACTCGGTGGCCGCCACGGTGGGTGCCGGCTTCGCGCTCCCCGTGCTTTTTTTGCCGAAGAGATGAAGGCGCGATTTCTTCGTCTCGGCGGGCGATATGGATGGGGTCAGGATGGTGTTGGTCGATGGGGCTGTGTGCGCGTCCGTGGCCGCGACAACCGAGTTGGATTCGGCGGGGAATTTGGAGAAGTCGTAATCGAGCGTGGCCTCATCATCCATACCGGCATCCGGGCTGGACGCGGCGGCCGGGATTGCGGCGTTGGCGCGGTTGCGCACAATCAGCAATTCCTGGCCGGCGCTGGCGGAGAGACCTTGTGCCAGTGAGAGCATATCCAGCACGGTGCTGCGGTTGTGTTGGAGATAATAGATGCCGGGGCTGCCCACGGCGCCCGTGACCACGACGGGTGCGCTCTTGAACTCGGCGACCTCCACGGTGACGCGTGGATCTTTGAGATACTCGCCCGCGTAGAGGCCGATGATGCGCGCCTCGGCCTGCCGGGCTGTCAAGCCGGCGACGAGAACTTCCCCGATCAAGGGAAGAAGCGCCATGCCATTTTGGGTCACGGTCAGGCGTTGTACGGTGGGTTCACCGGGGGTGGTGAGGTCGAAGATCGTGACGGCGAGCACGTCATCGGGGCCGATGGAGTAATCCTCTTTCGCGATGCCCTGCTGGCGTTGCCAGGCGAGCAAGGCGTTGGCCAGTTGTTGGGCGCGGGCTTGGATGGCGGCCTCGTCGCCCTTGGGGGTGTAGGACTGGCCGGTCTCCACCACGTCATTGATGCCGCCAGTCGTCGTGCCAAAATCCTGACTACTGCAACCGGCGAGGCAGGCAACGCCGAGCATAACGAGCAAGCAGCGAGTGGGGTGCAACCACGGCGACATAAGCATCCTTTTTGAAACGCAGATTCGATCCAAGCATGATTCGGGCGCGACTATAACTGGAGCGGGGCGCACTGACAAGGCCACAGGGGCGGGTGTCACAGGGGCGGGAAGGGTGCGACGTGCTGTGTTGCTTGGCGCCGCGCAGCATGGGTGGGCAAGTTGTCCGCGCCTTCCGCGGTCACAATTCAAAGTGGGTCACGACAAAAAAAGAGAGCAACAGGTTTCCCTGCTGCTCTCTCAAGGTACTTCGTTGATTCGAAGCCCGATGTACGCTTTATGGGCTCACGACTTCAGGTGCCAGAGCCAAGGCTCCGGCTGTCGCTGTGATCGTACTCGGAACCAAGGGTGCGATCAGGGGCATCCGTTTCGGGATAACCACGACGAACCCATGCGGCTGGGGGGTGACACCGGCACGCGCCGTCAGGATGCGCATATCGATCCTGACAGGCCCGACCGTGACATAGAAGTTCCCCTCCTGCTCCGGCTTGGGTACATCGAAGATGCCATCCCGGTCCGTTCTGGTCCGGTAGATGACCTCTTCCGTGTCCGCATTCCATACCCTGACCGCCAGCCGGTCCACGGGCGTCTCCCCATCGGGGAGCAACACGATCCCTCGCACGTCAGCCGGTAGCACCGCCACATCGGGCGCGGCCTGTGCGATGCCGACTGCCATAACCGCCGTCAGCACCATAAGCGTTGTTGCTGTCTTAACCATACTGTCTCCTTTCACGCATTGCTAAAGATGGTCAGGAGTGTAGTTTTTTCTACTGCTCCCGTCAATCTTGTTCCGTGCTTATTTTTCTGGTTTTGCCCCGCCGCGCTACCGGCCTCCACAAACAACCGGGCATTTCCCGAAACGGCCACACTTCCCATGCGATTGCATCCTTTGCCATGCGATGGGGTGGTTTTAGCACGAATCGTGCCGAGAGGTCGGTGCCTGACGGAAACCAAGGCGAGTGGGTTGTGGCCGGACTTGGCATGGGGTTTTGGTGATGTCCCCTTGATTCATATGACGGCTTGAGCACTGTCGCGAATGGATACAGCGCTGGTCAGTTTTTTACAGTAGTGTGGGGCGTGAAATCGAGGCGTGCGAAAAGTCCCACAAAATGATTGCGCCATCCGGAACACGCCGCTAGACTTCGATTTCAGATTTGGGCCATAAAGCCCTCGTGTGTAACTAAGGACACAGCATGCACAAGACAACGGGATTGGTGGCGGCGTTGGTTGCCCTCGTGGGGTTGCAATCCGCGCGCGCTGAAACGGACTTGGATTTCGTGATCAACGCACAGCCGGCGAGTATCCTCTTGGATACGAGTGGCGACAAGTTTTCGGTGACGGGCGCCGATGGCTCGAAAACAAGCCTCTCGGAAGTCTACACGATGCCCAACATTGCCTTGGGTGTGGGGATGCCGGTTGGTGACAGGTGTTATGTGGACCTCTTGGGCGGTGGCGGCGTCATCATCAACGATGGGTTCCGTTCCTTCATGCTGCAGATTCTGTTGGAAGGGTACATCTCGGTTTCCGAGTCCTTGGACATCGGGCCGCGCGTGGGGTTGGTTTACTTTCCGGACCCGGAGTGGCTGGAGAACGATGACATCGAATTTGATTCGGACACCGGGTTCCTCGTGGGCGTGGGAATCGCCATGGGTGACAAGATCAAGTATCTGGTTTCGGTGGATTTGATCGACACGTCTTTGGATGTTACCACGAACAGCGGGACGCCCTCGGATGACACGTTCGAGATGACCAGTCTTGCTATTCAGTTCGGCGTGCGCGGCGAGTTCTAATCGAAGCGCCAGGTGCCGATTGTCAAGCGACCCTCCCAAGTTTTGGGAGGGTCGCTTTTTTTGTGGGTAATGTTGGGATTTTCAAAGATTTATGGTGTATTTTGCCTGCTGTAGTCGGCCTTGTTGGGTCCATAGGTTGGGGCCCGGGTCAGCCTGTGTTCGCCCAGGTGGCGACGAAGGCCAAGGGACCCCGCTGGCTACAGGCTGGAAATAACCAAAGGGGATTGGGGATACCCGGAGACAGGCAAAGGGCGTGGACGGTGGGGGTTGTCGACGGAATTGCGCGTGGTTTTCAATAAAACCCAAGATTGCGCAAGATTTGCCCTGCCCGTGGGGGCAGGGCAACAATTCATCAAGGTGCGGGCTCTTTTGGCTTTTCTTCCGAACGGAGGCTCACGACTTCCTTCGGAATCAGGATCAACAGGACCTTTGGCTCGGATTGTCCTGCGCGCTCGGCTGACTGGGAAATAACGGTGAGGCGGAACTGAACCTGGCTGACATGCAGCAGATAATCGCCCACGTCCAAGAGGGGTAGGTCGAACAGCCCCAAATCATCTGTCTGGGTTTCGTGGAGCAACTTGTTTTTTTCCAATTGTGTGGTGGTTGGCTGTTTACCCCAGCGATGCTTTTCCTGGGTTTCCGCGACCTTTGTGGAATAGACCTCCACCTTGAGGCCGGAGATGACCTTGCGCTCCTCGCGGGCGGATTCCAATACGGCGACTTTTCCGCGCACCGTTGCTTCTTCCATGATGATCGGGACTTTGATTTCGGCCGATGCGCCATTGGCGGCCGTTGCGCGAATGCTGGCGAGGAACAGCATCCCGAGAGAAAGAAGCGTAGATGAGAACCAGACATCCGAGCTAGATCGTGACTTCATGCAGCAATACTCCCGTGGGTTGCCCCACTCGAATCGCCTTGCATGCGGGGTGGTGTTCATTGAACACCCGACATTTTTTCCGAGCCGAAGCGCATGAGTTCTGTACAAAAACAGGTTGTGAAAGTCCAGCGTAAATGCGGGAAAATATTGGGAAAGGCATCCCCATGAGCCCAGCGCCCCCGTTTAACGGTGGGTGCTAGTGTTTTGGGGTGGGGGTGAGACGGTCGATTGCCCTGTGAACGGCCTGAATGGAGGACAGGGAGGGGGTATCCTGGAGGGGCAGATCGGGCTCAAAGGCCATATGCCGGGCGCCGGCGGAGCCCAATTCCACGGTGCGTTTGGTCCAGGATGATTTTGACAGCCAATCTTCCTGTTTGTCCTGCAGAAGGGGGATGCAAAAGACGGTTTTTTCGATGCCTTGAGGGGTTGCCGCAGCCTTGGCGGCGAGATCATGCAGCCAGGCCAGGGGGGATTCCGTCGCATAAAGTTCGGGATTCGCGTCGACACAGACGAAGTGGTACTTGGCGAGGGTTGCCTGGTAGTCCTGGGTAAACCATTCACGGGCGATGGGATCGAGCAGGACGGGTGCATAGAGGAAGCGGCCAAACCGGGCGGAGGGGTGCCAGAGGGTAATGGCGGCCTGCAGGTCGTCGAGAAGATTGCCGATGGTAACGGATTTCAACGCCACCCACTGCTGGCGTTGGTCGGGCGAAAACTCTTTCGGATTGCGCTCGTGAATGCCGGCTTTTTCACGGGCGAATGCCGCGGCCATGGGGCCTCCATCCTCAAAATCCGTCAAGTAGGCGTCACGGCCGAAGAGCACGTTGTCCAGGTCCACGTGCGCGGCCAGATCCTCGTGCAATTCACGAATCATGCGGAGGGCCTCCGGGTGGAATGGTGTCAGGCGGAAGCGCCAGGGGTCCGGGGCAACCTGGCCCAGGTGGAATTCCATGACGAGGAGGCGTTGATCAGGTTCCTTCACGGGCGGGTGGATGCCGAGCACGGGCATGACCACCACGACCTCGATTCCGCGATAGCGCAGCAGGCTTGCGGCGTGGTCGAGGAGGTCGGCTTTCATGGGCAGGGTACGGTTGGGGAAGAAGGCGGATTCGGCGGCGCCGTCGCCATTTTCGTCCGTGCAGGCGGACAGATAGACTGTGTCCACCCCGGCGCTGACGGCGCGCTCCACGGCGGTGGAGAGATTGGCGCGGGTTTGATCCGCCGAGCTGCCGATGACGCTGGCGAGATTGAGCGGCATGGCGAGGGAAGGGCGGGTGTCTGGCTTGGGGGGCAGGCCCCACTGCCAAACGCGGCTGGCGAAGTTTTCCAGGGTGGTGGCGCCGACGGGCACGAAGGTGGGGAATACGTCCGTGTCCCTTGGCATGTTGGGGGTTTCCGCGGCAAACATCAGGCCATAGTCGAGCATGCGCGCCGCATCGAGGGTGAGGTGATTATAGACGCCCTCCGGCCAGAGCAGAATGTCGGTCACTCGCCCCGTGCGCGAGGCGAGCAGGCGTTGGGAGGTTTTGAGATCGGCCGTGATGCGCTCGCGATATTCATCGACGGTTTCGTAGCGCGAGGTTTGGGGAAGATAGAGGCAGGAATGCGCGGCCGGGGCCAGGCGGCCCTGTGGGTTGCTTTGGGCAACGTTGTCCAGACTGTGGGACATGGAAACCAGCGTGAGCATCGGATTGGCGGCAAGGGTGCGCACCTGTTCCCATGTCATCAGGGCGGGCGTGGGGGCGGCGACGCGTTTTTGCTCTAGTTTTGCGGTGGGAATGGCGAGGAGCGCGGGATAGTGATATTGCTCGAGAACGGGCATGACGCGCTCGGCGAATGAGGCGAATCCGCCGTGGAAGAGGAGCAACGCGGCCCGCGCCGGCAAAGGTTTCTTCCCGCGCCTGGCGGCGGACACGTCGCGATCGCTGACGAATTTGAAGCCGTGTCCACGCAGATACTCAATTTGCTGGATCAGCATGGTCAGATCCACGCTGGTGGAACCCGGCGCGGCTTCCTCGGTGATGTCGCCATAGTCCAGCGTCAGCAAGCCTTTGGGGGCTGTTGTGGGTTCCGTTTGGAGTCCGGGCTGGAGGTCAGACGGTGCGCCGGCGGTGCTGTCGATCCTTCGCCAGTTGGCTTCTGCCTCCGCCATGCGGGTGCGCACACGCTGCTGCACGGTCTCATCGATGGTGGTGTTGTAGGTTTTGGTGAAATCCCGGGCGAGGGTGGCGCAGCCGAGGTCGGCCAGGAGGGCGACGCGCTGGTTGGCGGCATTGTGTTCGTCGGGTGCCATCATGAGCACTTGCGTCAGGGTTTGCAGGCCGCGCCAGGGTTCGCCGTGATCGAGACACCACTGCACATAGGCGCGCAGCAGCGGGAGGCAGTCGGGGTGCCGTTTCGCGGCGGCGGCGACGCGCGCGCCGGTGGTGGCGGACTGGCCCTTGAGCAGCGCGTCGACGTAGGCGTCGGCCAGCGCCGGGTCTTTGGGCGAGGCGGTGAGCAGTCGGTCATAGAGGGTGGCGGCATCGTCGAAGCGCTCCAGTTCGCGGTAGCTGGCGGCGGCGGCGGTGAGCAGGCTGGGGTGTTCGCGATGCGGCGCGTCGAGGTGTTCGTAGGCGGCGATCACGGCTTCGGGTTGTTTGACGCGGGCGGCGGCGAGACAGTAAGCGGCGGTGATATCGGCGTTGTAGTCGGAAAGTGGCATGGCGCGGGCGAGCATGGCGGCGGCGTCCTGGGTGGTGGCGCGGGTGGCGGCGTCTGCCAGGAGCAGGGCCAGCACGGACCTGTCTGCTTCGTTGGCTGGGTCGGCCTTGGCGAGGGCTTCGTGGGTAATGAGTGCCGCGGCATTGTTGCCCTGTCGGCGTTCTAGCGCACCCTTGAGGCGCAGCAGGAGGGCGCTATCCGGGAAGACCTCCAAGCCCTGCTGCAAGGTGTGGGAGGCTTCATCAAGGAGCCGCGCATCAATCTGCGAACGCGCCTGCGCGGCGAACGAGGCGACGGTTGGCTGGCTGGTTTCCGGGGCCGGATTATTCGCGGCGGGAGCATCGGGAAGGGGATTGGCAACGGCGAGCGGGCCGTCCAACAGGATGCATAACAAGCTCAATCGCAAAAACTTCTTCACGCCGAAAGAGCTTAATCCGGGCCGGTCAGACTGCAAGCGGCATTTTGAAGGGAACGCGGAAACCGCATCTGAACGCGGATGGACGCGGATACAGATTTCCCGGAGATCTGATTTCGATGCGCGAAAAGGGTTGAACTCGGCAGGGGGCTGGCTAGAGTAATGGGCTTGTCAATGGTGGGCGGTCGCGTGCCGGCCGCTGCCAGCGCATGGCGGGTGTAGCTCAGTTGGTAGAGCGTCAGATTGTGGTTCTGAATGTCGCGGGTTCGATCCCCGTCACTCGCCCCATTTTGGTTGTGTACTGTTTAGAACCTTTTTGAACCGGATACACGTTTGCGTGTATGTTTTGGGTGGGGCCGCGGCCACGCGGCGCTTGGGCGGCCAAGCGGCCGCCCCTCCCGTTGGGTTGCGGGCGACAGCCCGCCATAGACGTTTGCGCATTCCGAAGCCTGACCGCGTCGGGACGCCGCGGTCCACCCCGGATTGAAACATACACAATAACGGTGGTCCGCGGCTTTGGACCCGGCCGCCAAATTTCGTGATCCCAAACGTCTCTTTGGAGGATTTCTAGTGGCCTTGGCGGCTGTTTTTTGGCATTGCCTGTGGCACTGTGCATGCGTTGATTTTTCTGCAGGATCTGGCGGTGGTGATGATTGTGGCGGGGGTGGTGACGCTCCTGTGCCACCGGTTCAAGCAGCCCGTGGTGCTGGGGTATATCCTGGCGGGGCTGATCATCGGCCCGCACACGCCGCCGTTTCCGCTGGTGCAGGAGCGGGAGACGATCGAGACGCTGGCCGAGCTGGGGATCATCTTCCTGATGTTCTCGCTGGGGCTGGAGTTCAATCTGCGCAAGGTGAAGCAGGTGGGACAATCCGCCGCCCTGGCCGCGGTGCTGGAAATTTCGGTGATGATCGCCATTGGCTATGGGCTGGGCCGAGGCTTTGGCTGGGGCACGATGGACAGCATCTTCCTTGGGGCCATGCTGGCAATCTCGTCGACCACAATCCTTATCAAGGCGCTGGGTGAGCTGGGGCTGCGCAAGGAGCGGTTTGCCGAGTTGATTTTTGGCATCCTGATCATCGAAGACATTCTGGCGATCATCATGATCGCGCTGCTTTCGGGCATTGCCATGACCGGATCCATGGATGTGGCGGCGGTGGGGACCACGATCGGGCGCCTGGCGATTTTTCTGGTGATGGTTTTGGTGATCGGGCTGATCGCGGTGCCGCGGCTGCTGAACCATGTGGGGCGGTACAAGAGTGACGAGATGCTGCTGGTGACCGTGTTAGGGCTTTGCTTCGGGTCATCGTTGCTGGCGGTCAAGATGGGCTACAGCGTGGCCTTGGGCGCGTTCGTGATTGGCGCGGTGATTGCCGAGGCGCGCGACCTGGCGCGGATCGAACGCCTGACCCAGCCGCTGCGGGATATGTTTAGCGCGGTATTTTTTGTGGCGATCGGGCTGCTGATCGATCCCGCGCTGCTGCGCACCTATGCCTGGCCGATCGCGATCATCACGGTCACCTTTATTCTGGGCAAGGTGCTGGCCTGCAGTTTGGGCATGTTTCTGGCGGGGAACCGGCCCCGGACGGCGTTGCGGGTGGGCATGGGGCTGGCCCAGATCGGGGAATTCTCCTTTATTATTGCGGCACTCGGCCTATCGCTGAACGTAACGAGCGACTTTTTGTATCCGATTGCCGTTGCGGTTTCGGTGTTGACCACCCTGTTGACGCCCTACCTGATCCGGGGCTCGGACGGACTGGTGAGCCGGCTTGGGCGCGCCACGCCCCGGCCGGTGGGGGAGGCTTTGGATTTATACACGCGGTGGACCGCGGCCTTGAAGCATGCGGGGAAGCGGCATCAGGGGCTGGCCGTGGTGCGCAGCCTGGTGTGGCAGAATTTATTGAATGTGGCGCTCATCGCGGGTGTCTTCGTGAGCGCGGCATTCGCGGCGCGGTCCTCGCTGGTCCAGACCTTGCCGGGGTTGGAACGCCTGCCGGGAGGGGCGCGCACGGCGTTCTGGACGCTGGCGGTGGTGGTGGCGCTGCCGATTTACGTGGCGACGTTTCGCAAGCTGCAGGCGTTGGGCATGATGCTGGCGGAGATCAGCATCCCGGCGACGGCGGGGAGGCATGTGACCATATTGCGGCGGGTGGTGGAGAATATGTTTCTGGCGCTCTGCGTGGCGGGGCTTGGCGTGATCACCTTGTTGTTGAGTTCCACAATTCTGCCGCCGCGGCATCTGCTGCTCGAGTTGCTGGTGGTGATTGGGGTGGCGGTGTTCTTTTTTGGCACCACCTTCAACCGGTTGTACACGCGGGGCAAATTTGCGCTGGTCGAGACCTGGACGCAGCCGCATTCGGAGCCGCAGGGGCCAGCCCTTCCCCTGCCGGCTTTGTTGCGTGACGCGGCGATGGATTCCGTGGTGATCGTCGCCG
Organism: Kiritimatiellales bacterium; assembly: GCA_945949405.1. Taxonomy (GTDB): domain Bacteria; phylum Verrucomicrobiota; class Kiritimatiellia; order UBA8416; family JAIOPI01; genus JAIOPI01. Next base: position 19,692 of record CAMFEP010000003.1, on the reverse strand, counting down.
GGGCGGTGGCGGGCAAGCGCATTCGCGAGCTTGCGCTGCGCGCCGAGACGGGGGCCAGCATCGTGGCGATTGAGCGCGTGGGACGCACCATTGTGAATCCGGGGCCTGATGAGGAATTGCAGGAGGGGGACCAGGTGCTGTTGTTGGGGGACCGGCAGCAATTGGCGATGGCGGCCAAGGTGTTGCGCGGGTGAGCGCCACGCCCCTCACGGCAGGGGCGTGAGGATGCGGTAAAACTCGGTGGCGGAGGTGTTGCTGATGGTGGTGGAGATACTGCCGGGGGTGCTGGTGAGGGTCTGGACGGTGAGCCAGTCGTTGGAAAAGAGATCGGTGGCACGCTGCACGCTGGCGGTGGTGCTGTAGGCGCTGGCGAAGGTGAGGCCGATCAGGCCGTTGGTTTCCGTGAAGCCGGAAAAGGCGGGCGGGTTGACGATGTGGACTTTGTTGCCGAGATTTTGGTGCACATTGCACTGGTAATAGAGCAAATCCGGCGTGGTGCTATCGGGTGCGAACACGAACGAGGTGGCACTGCAGCCCGATCCGCAACAGGGCTGTGGGCCGGTGACCTTGTTGGTGAAAATAGATGTTCCGCCGCCGCCCGTGGCACTGGTTGATAATTTGAGCGGATGAAAGCTGGGCGCCGCGCTGGCTTGAAACAGGTAGCTGTGACCGCGGACCAGGGTCAGCTCGGGGCGAGTCGCGCCGTTCATGACGTAGCCAGAGCCGCCGACAGAATCGACTGTATTCGTTTTTTCCGCGGCATCGCCGGGCCCGGCCGCGAGCGCCAACAGGAGTGGGAACAGCGTGGCGGTTTGGATTGCGTGGCGCATGGGCGGAATGGTAGGGCGCAGGCGGGGGTGGCAACAAGGATTGGTTTTCATGACTTCCGCGGGTATACTGCGGGCATGAATCGAGGTGATGCGGGAAAGTTTGCGCTGGTTCTTGGGGCTGTCGGGCTCAGTTGCGTACTTTGGTTACGCGCGGCGCCGGACACGGAACTGGCGCCGGCCAAGGCCGTGCCTGTCGCCACGCCGCCGCCCGCGGAATTTGTGCAGGTGCGTGAAACGGATGCGCAGGGAAAGCTGACGGAGGTCAAAACCATGCAAAAGGTTGTCAAGACGGATGCGGACTGGCGCAAATTGCTCACGCCGGAGCAGTATAAAATTGCGCGGGGCAAGGGCACGGAACCGGCCTTCTGCGGGCGATTTGTCGATAATCACATGGACGGCGTGTACAGTTGCGTGTGTTGCGGCCTTCCGCTGTTCGAGTCGACGGCCAAGTTTGATTCCGGCACGGGCTGGCCCAGTTTCTTTCGTCCAATTTGCGAAGAAAATATCGCGGAACATGTGGACAGGAGTCATGGCATGCGACGCACGGAAATATTGTGTGCGCGTTGCGATGCACATTTGGGGCATGTGTTCGACGACGGGCCCAAGCCGACGCGCCTGCGCTACTGCTTGAATTCGGCGGTGCTGGTCTTCTCGCCCAAGGCGGGGGCGGCGGAAAATTCGAAATCCGAACATTGAAATCTCAAACGGAAGCGATTCCGATCCCGATTCCGACCCCGACTTCGATTCGGCCAGAAAGCGGACTGATTTACTCGCATGGTCCCAAGTGCCAAACCCGTTCGCAAATGCCATGCCTGCCCGCTGAATCTGGGGGACCGATGCTGGCATTTCGCCACGCCGCGTGACCAGTGGCGCGCCGGGCGGCGCTGTGCGGGCTTCGACAACGCGACGCTGCAGGCGGAATTCCGGCTCTGGCAGAAGCGCCCGCAGGTGAAGACCCGCAAGGAGTTGCGGCGCGAAAATTCCGGGGCGCGCAAGCGGAGTTCGGTGCTGGGCGAGCAACGGCCCAAGCGCGGGGACAAGCATTAGGAGGCTGATTTGGATTTGCCGCAAAAAGGCGCAGAAGGCGCAAAAACATGAAAGCGAAATTATCCGCGAGTGTGGCGGCGGAGCGGGCGCTGCTGGTGCAGGTGATTCTGGGGCGGCAGAGCCGCGAGGAGGCGGCGGATTCGCTGGCCGAGCTGGAGCGCCTGGCGGACACGGCGGGGGCGGCGGTGGTCGGGTGCGTCACGCAGCGCCGGCCGCGACCCGCGCCGGGGCTGCTCGTGGGCGAGGGCAAGCTGGAGGATATCCAGATGGCCTGCCGCGAAGCCAACGCCAACGTGATCATCTTCGACAACGACCTTTCGCCGATGCAGGTCAACAATCTGGACCTGGCGCTGGGCATCAAGGTGATCGACCGCACGGAGCTGATTCTGCAGATTTTTGCGCGGCGCGCGAAATCGGCCGAGGCGCAGGTGCAGGTGGAGCTGGCGCAACTGGAGTATTTGGTTTCGCGGCTGCCGGTCTCGGAAAAACAGGCACGATTCAAGGGCGGCATCGGCATGAAGGGGCCGGGCGAAAGCCCGCTGCAATTGCGCAACGAGCCGATGCGGCGGCGCATGCGCGATCTCAAGAAAAAACTGGAATCGATCCAGTTGCGCCGGCAACAGACGCGCGGACGCAAGCAGTGGCCGGTGGTGTCGCTGGTGGGCTACACGAACGCGGGCAAGTCGACCTTGCTCAACGCCTTCACGGGGGCGGATGCCTACGTGGACGACCGGCTTTTCGCGACGCTGGATACCAAGACGCGGCTGGTGCATCTGCTGCCGGATCGTGTGGCGATGCTGTCGGATACGGTGGGATTCATCCGCAAGCTGCCGCACGGGCTGGTGGCGTCGTTCCGATCGACGCTGGAGGTGGCGGTGTTTTCGGATTTGCTGCTGGTGGTGTCCGACGCGGCGCACCCGCACGTGCGCGATCATTTGCGCGTGGTGGACGAAACGCTGCGTGAGATCAAGGCGCACGAGGTGCCGCGGTTGCTGGTGTGGAACAAGTGCGACGCGCCGGGCGCGGCGGAGGCGCTGCCGCCATTGCGTGTGGATTTTCCGGGCAGCATCGCCATCTCGGCGCGGGACGGCACGGGGATGGATGAGTTGCGGGCGCGGATCGTGGAGGTCATGCCGCGTTGGGCGAGGGAGGATGGGCGATGACGGGGAGGCGGAGGGGACAACCACGAAGGCACGAAGGGCACGAAGAGGAGCACGAAGGAACTCTTGGTGTCTTTGTGGTTTTTTGAAAGTTTTATGTTGTACATCGTGGCCACACCGATTGGGAATCTGGAGGACTTGAGTCCGCGCGCGCGGCGGGTTTTGTCCGAGGCGCAGGTGATTGCGTGTGAAGACACGCGGCGCACGCGCATTTTGCTGACGGCGAGCAACATCACGCGGCCGCCGGAGCTGGTTTCGTATCGCGAAGGGATTGAGGAGCGCGCGGGCGAGCGGCTGCTGGCGGATCTGGCGGCGGGCAAGACCGTGGCGTTGTGTACGGACGGCGGGTATCCGGGGGTGAGCGATCCGGGTTACCGGCTGGTGCGCGAGGCGACGCGGCGCGGGTTGGAGGTGGTGGTGATCCCCGGGCCCTCGGCGGTGACGGTGGCGCTGGTCAGTTCGGGGCTATCCACGTCTAGCTACACCTTCAAGGGCTATCCGCCCAAAAAGCCGGGGGTGCTGCGCCGGTTTTTCGAGGAAGAGCGCGAGGCGGCGCACACGCTGGTGATTTTCGAATCGCCACATCGGATCGGGAAAACGTTGGCGGCGGCGCATGCGGTGCTGGGGGATCGTGAAGCGGCGGTGTGCCTGGAGCTGACCAAGAAATTCGAGCGCGTGGTGCGCGGGTTTCTGGGCGATCTGGCGAAGCAGTTTACGGAGCAGGGCGCGCGCGGGGAGATCACGGTTGTGATTGCGGGGAATCATCCGAAGTTCAGGCGGGACATGGAGCCAGAAGAACCGCGAATGGGCGCGAATGGGCGCGAATTGGACAGCTCCCGCGGAGACGCAGAGGGGGAAGAGGCAGAGAGCGAGGATCCGGAGGAGTTAAACGATGCGGAAGCGGATTCCGAATCGTAAGGCCAGGCTTGCGACCTGCCTGGGATTTCTCCTTGCGGTGCTGGCCTGTGCGCGCAAGCCCGCACCTGTCTATCAGCTGCCCGCCGGTGTGTCGTGGTCATCGGTCTTGCGCGAGCAGACGCTGGCAAGCCTGGCGGAGCCTGTTCCCGCGTGGGCGCGATCGCGCCAGTTTTCCAGCGCATCCGTTCCGGGCAGGGCGATGCTGGCGAATCTCGCCCCGCAAATTTTTGGCGACATGGATCATGGGTTCTTCCAGCGTGTGGAGGAGCACGATGGTTTTGTGGATGCGACATTGGCGGAGATGCGCGGCCCGGGCATGTTGACGTGGATGTGGTCAGCCAATCCGGTGGGGTCCATCCGCCTCTTCATTGATCGCAACGACGCGCCGGTGCTGGAGATGCCGTTCACGGATTTCCTGCTTGGCGGTTTTCTTCCCAAGCAAGGGCCCTTCGCCGGGCTGACCGCCAACGGCTACAATCTGCATTTTCCGATCGTGCATACGAATTTCTGCCGGGTGGTGGTGCGTGTGCCTCACAAAAAAGATCTGGCGGAGCTGTATTATCAGATTGCCTGGAATACGCTGCCGCCGGGCGGGATCTTGAACGCGTTTACCTTGGACGACGTGCAGCGTGGCGGAGCGGTTCTGGAGGCGTTGGGGCGCACATGGCTGGAAACGTCGGAAGGCAGCACCAGGGCGCCGACGCAGGTGGTTGAGATCGCCGCGGGCGCGGAAACTGAACTCTTCACGAGCGAGAATCCGGGCACGATTTCGAGAATCGTGTTGGAAGCGGGCGGCAAGGCGGAATTGGCGGGCTTGCACGTGGTGGCGCTCTGGGATGGCGCGGCAACGCCCGCTCTGGATGCGCCCCTGCACCTGCTCGCGGGGGTTTCGCGCGTCATGGAAAATGTACGTTCGCTTCCGGCCACCGTGCATGACGCCCGGGTGGAATTGCGCTGGCCGATGCCGTTTGGCAAGGCCCGGATTATGATTCGCAACAGCGCAGACTGGGGTGTGCGCATCCGCCATGCCATGGAAGTCGACCGCACGCCCATTGGAACGGACATGCGTTTTGGCGCGCAGGCGTCCGTGCATGCCCATCTTCAGACCGATGGCGCCAATCAGCTTGTGCTCGCGACACTGATGGGCGCGGGACACATCGTGGGGTGCGTGATTCAGGTCGACAGTCGAACGCCTGAGTGGTGGGGAGAAGGTGACCAGCGCATCTATCTGGATTCGGTGCTTGGCCCGGCGTGGCAGGGCACGGGGACGGAGGATTATTTCGGATTGGCTTGGTGTTCGCGAAGCGTGTTTGAGCACCCCCTACGCGGGCAATCGATTGTGGACGATCAGCGCACCGGGCGGCTCACCGCGATGCATCGCTATCACGTCCTGGACCGGCTGCCCTTTCATCAACACGCACGGTTTGAAACGGAAGCGTGGGGGGTGGCGCCGGGGACCATGGACTATGAGGCGCTCGTTTTATATTACCGGGACTCGCGCGGGACGCGCGACACTACAACCGGCACAGGCGGGGCATATTAGCCGTTCAACTGACGCTGGGTGGGGTAGGCGAGTTGCATGCGTTTGTCGGCGTCGAATTCGCGCAGGATGCGGGTGTTGAGGCGGTTGCGGACGTCGTCCACGCGGCGGTAGTGGCCGACATAGAGCAGGCGGAAGAGCACGCCGTTGTCCGCGATCGTTGAATACATTTTTGGGACGTATTCCGTATCGGCCACGCCATAGGCTTTTTCCATTTTGCCGGCGCCCGCGCGCGCGGCCTCGAAATCCAGGCGGGTTTCCTCCTCCAGAATGCGTTTCAGCAGCGCCTCGGCGTCGCGGAAGGGCGTTTCGTAGGTGATGGTGATGTCGATCTTGTTCCAGATGTAGGGGTGGACGTGGTTGAAGTTGATAAAGCTGCCCTTGAAGATGAAGCTGTTGGGGATGACGATCACGCGGCCGGTGGGTTCATCGACGCCCAGCCCGCTGCGCAATTCCAGGACCGTGGTGCGCAGCAATTGCAGGTCGAGAACGTCGCCGATCTTGCCATCCACTTCGATGCGGTCGCCGACGTGAATTTTTCGGCTGGCGATGATCACGAACCAGCCGGCGAAGGATGAGCAGAGGTCCTGGAGGGCGATGACGACGGCGGCGCCGGCGATGCCGAGGGTGGTGGCGAAGGGGCGCAGGTCGTCGAAGAAGAAGCCGAGGATCACGCCGATCATCAGCATGATCGAGACATACAGACCCACCCGGCGCGCGACGAAAAGGCGGTCGCGTTTATAGACGCGCGGGAGGAAGAGGCGGCTGATGATGAAATAGCAGGTGAAGAGAACGGCAATTGAGGCGAGAGGCACCAGGACGCTGCGCCAATAGTCGTGTACGATGGCGTCGAGGTCCTCGTCGAGCACGACCAAGGCGGTGCGGTACAGGTCGCACAGGCGGGTGTTTTCGGCGAGGGTTTCGTCGATGGCGCCGACCTGGTTCTTTAAGATTTCCAGGCGTTCGGCATAGGGATCCTGGCGGCTTTTTTCCGTATCCAGCTGGTCGCGCACCTCGCGGGTGCGGGTGAGGTCGTATTTATCCCCGAGCAGTTGGATGGTTTCGGCGAGCTGGGCCGATTTATTTTCGAGAAGTTCGAGGGCGGGGGCGATGTCGCTGCGCACGGCGGCCAACTCGGCCATGTTGGCATCCAGTTCGGTCAGGCGCGTGTGTTCCGCATTCCCGTTGCGGCGTTTTTCCGCGAGCAGGCGCACGCTGGGGCGGGGGTTGACGGGCAGGCCGGTGATCACCTTATCGAGGCGATCGGCTTCCATGCCGAGGGTGCTGCGTGCGATCCAGCGGTTGATGAGCAGGCGGTGGAGCTGGATGTTTTCATTCAGGTTGACGAGGCGCTCGGTGAGTTCCACCTGTTCGCGATCCGGGGCTTCGCCGCGCTTGTGCAGGAGTTCCAGGCGTTTTTCGGGGCGTGTGCGTTCCTCGCGCAGGTTTTCGGCAGCGGTGCGCAGGCGGGCGATTTCCTCCATGGGGCGCGGGTCGTTCTCGTCGATGGCGCCGAGGAGTTCGCGCAGGCGGGACGTGGCGTTGCCGGAGCGCTGTTCCGCGAGGCGCGCTTCGCGTTCGGAGATTTCGCCGCGGCGCTGGGATTGTTCGGCTTCGAGGCGCGCGATCTCGGCCTGGCGGCGTTTGCGTTCGAGTTCGCGCTGCTCGGTTTTAGTCAGGGCGTTGGTGGCGGCAATGGCGGGCGTGTCCTGGGCGTGGGCGGGCAGGGGTGTGCCGAGGGGGGCGAGGGCCAGGAGGGAGAGGAGGAGGAGGGAGATTGCCGATTTACGATTGCCGATTGCCGATTGATGAGGGGAATACGTCATGGGGGCAAGGGTAGGGAAAGGGGGGCGGATTGGCAAGAGTTGGAGTGGTGCTGTTGGCCGACGCCATGACGGCGCTGGATGGGCTGGCGTTGCGCCACCCCACCTACGGCGGGCAAGCCCATAGGCGCGAGAACGGCACCGGCCAACGGGCAAGGAGGACGAAAGGGCGGGATGGGAACGGCTCGGCGCAGCCTCGCCCTCCAGTGCAAATGAAAATTATGTGGCGGAACTGCGGCGGGCCATGCGCAGGGCGCGGTAGCCGACGAGTTTGCGCTGTTCTTCGTCCCACAGGCGGAGCGTGAGGGACTTTAAGCTGGACCAGAGGGTGATCTGGCGTGCGCGGCTGAAGATTTCATTTTCGCGGTGGCACTTTTCGAGGTTGTAGTTGGGGATGCGGTGGCTCAAGTGGTGCACATGGTGGTAGCCGATGTTACCGGTGAACCACTGCAGCACGCGCGGCAGGCGATAGTAGGAACTGCTCTCGATCGCCTGGGTCAGGAAATCCCAGTTTTCATTGCGATCCCAGCGCACGCCCTCGTACTGGTGTTGCACATAGAAGAGCCAGACGCCGGTGGCGCTGCTCACGGAGAGGATGGGGACGATGATCATCAAAAATTCCTTGAGGCCGATCCAGTGGGTCATGCCCAGCATGATTCCGAGCAAGCCGACGTTCGTCCAGAGGACGCTCAAGCGTTCCTTCTTGTTGCGGGCGCCCTTGGGAATGCGGTAGCGCAGGGCCATGATGCCGAAGGCCCCGGGGCCGAACATCATGAAGGGATTGCGGTAGATGCGGTACCAGATGCGACGCAACCGGGAACTGGCGAGGTATTCCTGGACGGTCAGGGTCCAGATGTCTCCCACGCCGCGGCGGTCGAGGTTGCCGGAGGCGCCGTGATGGCGGCCGTGTTCACTCAACCAAAAATGGTAGGGGGTGGCGCAGAGCAGGGAGGCGATCACGCCCCAGAAGCGATTGACGCGAGGGCTTTTGAACATGGCGCCGTGGCCGCAATCGTGGGAGATGATAAAGATGCGCACGAGGAAGCCGGCGGCGAGGGGGGCCATGAGGAGGGTCAGCCAGTAGTGGTGCGATTGTAGGGCCCAGATCATGAGGCCCCAGAGGATCAGGTAGGGGCCCATTGAATTCGTGATCTGCCAGAGGCTGCGCAAAGACGAGGGCTTTTCGTAGCGTTCGACGATTGAGCGCCACCACCAGCGGTTCGTGGGGGCTGGTTCCTGGGTGGCCGCGGAGGCTGTGGGTGCTGTTTCCATAAAATGCTCCAATACGGGCTTTCGGCCTGCGCGGGTCGGTTTGACGGTTTGTGCAGGGCGTCTGGTTTTGTACTAAGGTGATGGGACTATAGGCTGTTTGGCTGCATACTGCAATGGTTTGTATAGGATACTTGACTGGCGGAGGGGGGATTCGAAGGATTTTTCTTCGCATATATACGATTCCGACCCCGAGGAAGGTGGACAACTGTAGGAGGTGGCCTTGGCGGGTGGATGTCGACTTGTGGGATGCGGGGCCGTAGCCGGCCTCAACGAGGCCAGCTACAGCGGAGGCCCGTGCGTAGCGCTGCGGGCAGGCAAAGACCTCAAAACAAACAGGGCACGCGCGAGCGCGGCCCCTACGAGGAAGAGAAGCATTGCGCGGGGCAGTGGTTTCCTGATGACGAGTTGGGTGCCACGGGATATTATGGCCAGTCTAACGAGGTTTTTCCAAGGAGAGGCGGGGTATGAGTGGTCATAGCAAGTGGAAGACGATTCAGCACAAGAAGGGTGCCGCAGATGCGAAGCGCGGCAAGATCTTCAGCAAGTTGAGCAAGGAGCTGATGATCGTAGCCAAGAGCGGCGGCAGCGACCCGATGTCCAACGTCGCCTTGCGCACGCTGATCCAGAAGGCCAAGAGCTACAACATGCCGTCCGACAACATCGAACGCGCGGTCAAAAAGGGCGCGGGCGAAACCGAGGGCGTGATTTATGAAGAGGTCATGTACGAGGGTTATGTGAGCGGTGGGATCGGGGTGGTGATCCAGGTGCTGACGGACAATCGCAACCGCGCCACGGCGGAAATCCGCCACACCTTCACGCGTCATAATGCCAACATTGCCACGCCGGGCGCCGTCATGCGCGGGTTCGAGCGCAAGGGGCAGATTTTTGTGGATGCGACGATCGTGGATGAAGACAAATTGATGGGCATCGTGCTCGACGCGGGCGCGGATGACATGACCGGCGACGGCGGCCAGTTTGAAATTCTGACGGCGCCGACGGTGTTTCACATGGTCACCGACGCGCTTGAAAAAGCCAAGATCCCGACCTTGAGTGCGGAAGTGACGCTGTTGCCGCTCTCGCCGATGCCGGTGACGGATACGGGCGTGGCGGGTTCGGTGCTCAAGTTCGTGAGCGACCTCGAAGAGCATGACGACGTGCAGAACGTCTACATGAACATGGACATGTCGGACGACGTGCTCAAGGCGATTGCGGCGAAGGGGTAGGCAGAGGGGCGAACCGCGAATGAACGCGAATGGACGCTAATGGGATGGGAACAGAAGGCAACGAAGATAACGAAGTACGCTTCGTTCCCTTCGTTGCCTTTTGTTTGACTCCGAATTCGCGTGCATTGGCGTTCATTCGCGGTTGTTTTGGCCTGTGGGGACACATATGACCCCGGGCTTTCGCGTGTTGGGCATCGATGCGTCCTTGCGTTCGCCGGGGCTGGCGGTGGTGGAGGCGCGGGGGACGCGGCTGGCGGCCGTGGCGATGCAGACCCTCAAATTTCCGCCGCGCGCGCGGCATTCCGAATGTTTGCGCGGGATTTCCGAGGCAATCCGCGAGCTGATTGCCAAAACCGCGCCGGGGGCGGCGGCGATTGAGGGCGGATTTTTTCAGCGCAACGCCAAGACGGCGGACATTCTGGGGCAGGTGCGCGGGGCGGCGATCGCGGCCTGCGCCTGCGCGGGGGTACCGGTGTTTGAATATGCGCCACGGCGCGCCAAGCAGGCGCTGGTGGGCCATGGCGGCGCCGAGAAGGAACAAGTGGCGCGCATGGTGATGCAGTTGCTGGCGCTGGATGTGATGCCCCAGGAAGACGCGGCGGATGCGCTGGCCGTGGCGATCTGCCATCTCAACACCCGCACGGGGCACGCGGTGCTGGACGCGGAGCCGATTTGAACCGCGAACAGGAAACCGCGAATGAACGCTAATGAACGCGAATTCGGATTTATTGGCGTCAATTCGCGTGCATTCGCGGTTGTCGCTTCCGACTGTGCGCTTGAATTGGCGGGGGGGACAGGCGAGACTCGGGGATGATTGCGTTTCTTGACGGCACGGTGGTGGAGAAGCAGCCCACGCGGGTGGTGCTGGATGTGCAGGGCGTCGGCTACGAGATCTTTATTCCCTTGAGCAGTTTTGACCGGCTACCCGCGACGGGAGAGCGCTGTCGGTTGCTGACGCATGATCACGTGCGCGAGGATGCGCACCTGCTGTTCGGTTTCCTGACGCCCGCGGAACGGCAGATGTTTGGACTGTTATTGAACGTCTCGGGCATCGGCCCCAAGCTGGCCTTGAGCGCGTTGAGCGGGCTTTCCGTGCGTGAACTCAAGGCCTCTCTCGTGGGCGGCGATCTCAAGCGGCTCGCGTCGATTTCCGGCATCGGGAAAAAGACCGCCGAGCGCATGATCGTGGAGTTGAAGGATAAGTTTTCGGCCGGCGAGGCGCTCGAGGCGCTGGCCGGCCCGGCGGATGCGTCCGAGATGGACATGACCTTGCGCGACGCGATCGCGGCGCTGGTGTCACTGGGCTACAAGCAGGACGACGCGCGCAAGCTGGTGCTCTCCGTGCGTCAGATGCTGCCGGACGCCAGCGTGGAAGTGTTGATCAAGAAGGCGTTGAACGCGTGAATCAATTTATGATTTATGATTTCAGATTGCCGATTTTGTGGGGCAATCGGCAATCATCAATCGGCAATCGGAAATCAAGATCATGACCGAACGATTGGCAACGGATGCGTTAAACCGGCCGAACCGCGAACTCGATTTGAGTTTGCGGCCGGGGTCGTTTCACGATTTTGTGGGGCAGGGCAAGGTGCGCGGGCGGCTGGAGCTGGCGGTGGCGGCGGCCAAGCAGCGCGGCGACGTGCTCGACCATGTGTTGCTTTCGGGGCCACCGGGGCTGGGCAAGACCACGCTGGCGCACATCGTCGCCGAGGCCATGGGCGTGAACATCAAGGTCACGTCCGGGCCGGTGATCGACAAGGCCGGCGACCTCGCGGGGTTGCTCACGAGTCTCGAGCGCGGCGACGTGCTTTTTATTGATGAGATTCATCGCATGCAGAAAGCGGTTGAGGAGTATCTCTACACGGCGATGGAAGATTTCATGCTCGATATCATGATTGACCAGGGGGCCAATGCGCGATCGGTGCGCATCGAGTTGAAGCGTTTCACGTTGGTGGGGGCGACGACGCGCAGCGGATTGTTGTCAGCGCCGCTGCGCTCGCGCTTCGGGATTTCCAACCGGCTGGATTACTACGGCGCGGACGAACTGCATCAGATTCTGGACCGTTCTGCGCGTCTGTTGAACGTGGAGATGGATGCGGAGGGATCGGATGAAATCGCGCACCGCGCGCGGGGCACGCCGCGCATCGCCAATAATTTATTGCGGCGTGTGCGCGACTTTGCGCAGGTCAAGGCGGAGGGCAAAATCACGCGCACGGTGGCGGATCAGGCCTTGACGATGCTCGACATCGATCGCCACGGCCTTGACGACATGGACAAGCGTATCCTCGAAACGATCCTGCACAAGTTCGCCGGCGGGCCGGTGGGGTTGGGCTCGCTGGCGGTATCCGTGAGCGAGGAGCAGGACACGATCGAAGATGTTTACGAGCCGTACCTGATCCAGGAAGGCTATTTGCGCCGCACGCCCAAGGGGCGGGTGGTGACGGAGCTTTGTTACGAGCGGTTTGGGTTGAAGCCGCGGGCGCAGGCGGGGGAGTTGGGGTTGTAGGGGGGGGGCGTGTTTTGGCCTGTTGGGGCGTCACTTGCAGGAAGTACTCTAGGTTTTCCTGCGGGAAAACATGCAAAAACCGCGAACAACATTAGTGGATGAGTTTCCGGCGCTTGCCGCTGAATGGCATGCCAGCAAGAATGGCGGTCGAAGACCCGAGGACTTTTCACCCGGCTCGCATTATCGGGCGTGGTGGATGGCTGCGCGATGATTGTCGTGTCCGACACATCCCCGCTTTCGCCGATTGCGCCGTCACGCCCCATACTTGGGCCGGGATTCTGCAACTGCGGTGACGCGATGGGGGGCCTTTACGGGCAAGCGGCCGTCGAGGATGTGTTGGACTTCGATGTCTTCGTCGATGGCGGGCCAGTGCAGGAGTCTCCCGTCGGCATACACTTCAAAATGCGCGCGTTCTGCGCGGGTTGCGCCGGCCAGGCGCGGAAAACAGGCGAAGGGCACGGAAATGCAGCGTCCGTCGGCGAGGCAAACCGTGAAGCCGTCGTCGGCCACGATCAAGCCGGTGGCGCGCACGCCTGAAGCTCCCTGTTTAGGCTTTGAAGTGCTCATTCCACTTCTCCTGAATCAATTCGCGATTGGCTCGTACGATGCGGAGCGTTTCGGCGTTTTCGTGCGGATTGAACTCGGACCAGGCAATCTTGATTGGTCGCATCCATACTTTTGCCCCGAGATCGCCAAGTCGTACGTGCACATGCATTGGCTCTGAACCATCAAAGCTTACGAAAAACAGCCGGTACCCTTTGACCCGAAGTATCGTGGGCATGGGGAATTGTACATTCGCGGGATGTTGTGTGCCAGACAATGTACGAAGGTCGCGGCGAGATAGGAGGGAACGGCTCGCCGGCGGCTTCCGCCGTCGCTCGGAAGCTATGGCGGACAAGCGCCCTCCAGTTCGGGCGTATGCGGGCCAATGGCGTCGCCCGCCCACCTTTCAAGGATTCTGGAGCGGGAAGCAGAGATCCAGTTTTGGGAATAATTTGAAGGCGTGGTCGAGGGTGGCGAGGCGGTAGGGGGCGGTGAGGGCGAAGGCGGCGAGGTAGGCGTCCATGACCACTTTGGGGGAGCGGCCGAAGGGGCGGCAGAGGAGTTCCCACTGGGGGTCGAGGCCCATGGGTTCGAGGGCCAGGGCGAAGCGGCCGGAGGCGAGCAGGGTGGCATAGACGGACCAGGCTTGCGGCAGGGACAGGGTGTCATTGCCCATGACCGCCTCGGTGCTTAGCAGGCGCAGCAGGGCGGTTTGCACGGGGCGGCAGATGGAAATCGTCTCATCGGCCGGCAGGGATTCCCACCATGTTCGCACGTCGCGATGTTTTGCGTGACGTTCGGCGACGAGTGCGAGCAGGAGGTTAACGTCGCATAGCAGTTTCATAGGCGGCGGCTTCTTCGCGGACGAGCAGGGCGTGAATTTCGTCGGGTTTTAAGTTCATAGAACCAGGTTTGTGGCTGCGCACGAGTGGAAACGCAAGCGGACGTCCGGAAGGTTTGCTGCTGGTTGCATCCAGAATCTGTTCGATAGCCTCGGTCACCAAACGTTTGAAGCTGATCCCGCGCCGCACAGCCAAGAGCTTGGCGCGGCGGCCCAAGGCATCCGGAATATCCAAGGTGGTGCGCATGTAGGCATATTTATGGTTTTATGCTTTTTTGTCAAAACGATTCGCAAAAATCGTCAGAAAATAACGCATGCGGGTGGCGCTTGACCTGGGTGGGGGGCGGCGTATGCTGCGGGCCGGATTTTGGGATGGAGAGGATGTGACGATGATTGATGTGACAATCTCCAGGAATTTTGGAACGCGTGTTGATGAAACGATTTTGGCCAGCCATCTCCGGAAAACAGGTCGGCCAGGCGGCCGCCCCTCCCGTCTGGATCGGGTTTTCACGAGTATTTCCGGCGATCCTGGTTTTGGTGCTCGCAACGGCAGTTGTGAGGGGCGAAACCGCGGCGGCGGCACGGAATTATGCGTTGATCGTGGGGATCAGCGAATATCCTGAATACGGGCGGCTGGCCTATGCCACCAACGATGCGATCGGCATGGCTGGGCTGGCGCGCAAGCGTGGCTTCGATTACTTGACCCTGCTGTTGAATGGGGACGCGACGCGGGAGAAGATCGTGGCCGCGATTGACGACTTGCACGCGCGGCTGGGGCCGGAGGATGTGCTGACGTTTTTTTATTCGGGCCACGCGCTGCGCCAGTCCAATGCGGCGGGCGGGTATGACGGCTATCTGGTGCCCTTTGGTTGCCACAAGGGGCGGGAACTGGAAGAAGGCCTGGCGATGGCGGACGTGGCGTCCATGCTGGCCGATCTGCCGAACCGCTATCTGACGGTGTTCATTGATGCCTGCCATGGCGCCATGCTGGCGGATGCGGTGGCGGACGGGATGGCGGATGTGCGGACGGGCGGGGTTTCCAATCGCATCGTGGCGGTGGTGGCGTCCTCGGGCGCTGGCGAAATGGCGTTTGAATCGGACGGGCACGGTGTGTTCACGGGTGGGTTGCTGAATGCGCTGGCGACGACGGAACACGATTCCATCATGGGGCGCAAGCCGGATGCGGAGTTGATGCGCGATCTGCAGCAGTTGGTTGAGACCGAGACGGGCGGGTGGCAGCAGCCGCGTATGACGCAGTATGGGGACTGGCCCGAACCGATTTGTTTGCGCGGGTTTTGAGGGGGCGGCGAGGAGCGGCTCGATTCGGAACGGCTCGCCGGAGGCTCGCCCTCCATTCGGATTTTAAGAATCAATCAGGCGGCGCCGCGGAGGGCGCGGAAGATGCCGACGAGGAGTTGGGCGTCGTCGATGGGGTTGTTCCAGCCCACGACTTTCTCGATCACGTCCTGGCGCTGATGCGCTTCGGCAATATTTTTGGCGATGGCCTCGCCCATGCGGTTCAGTTTCGGGTTGCCCCTGACGTGGCGGATGATCGCGTTGCACTCGCCGGCATCGAGCCAGATGCCGCGGCAGGCGTCGCAACGGTCGAGCATGATGTTGGAGTCGTAGGCGTAGTTAAAGGTGCGCATGGTGCCCTGGCAGCGGGGGCAGGGCAGGGTGTGCGCGGGCGGCGCGGCCTGCGGGTGTTGCAAATTTCTGGTGAGATCGGCGCCGGGCGCGTTTTCGATCTCCGCGAGCAGGGGGACCAGCTTGGCGACTTCGCCGTCGTCGTACCACTGACCGTTGCAGGCGGTACAGCGGTCGATCTCCACGCCGGCGACCGCGGCGGGTTTCAAGGCGGCATGGCATTTGGGGCATTTCATAGAAAAGAAACCGCGAATGGACGCGAATGAACGCGAACGCTTGTTAATCGAAGTGTTGGGCCACGAAATGTTCGAGAATGTAGTCCATTGAATCTTCCAATGACGGCAGGATTTTGGTGCAGAAGCGTACCATCCAGGGGCTGGAATCCTTGAACGAGAAGGGTGAGAAGGCGATCACGAATTTCTGCAGGTCGTTGCTGGCGTAGAAGACTTCCATCGAGGTGCCGATCGAGGCCTTGTTGTAATTCACGAGGATGATGTCGGCTTCGCGCACGTCCTGGAGGTCGAATTCGACGATCTCGTTGGCGCTGTCGACTTCGCGGTCCTTGAAATTGCGGCGCATGGGGTCGAGAATCCTGAAATGTTTGGCGAGTACTTTGGCGGCGGTGGTGCGCCACTCGCGGGCATGGCCGTCGACTTCATCCATGATCGGGCCGCAGAGGTAGATTTTGCGTTGGGGGCCGCGGGGGGCGGGACTTTTTTTCGGAGTGGGAGAACGTTTTTTCATGAGGGCGATTGTAGAGGCGTGGACGGTGGCGTCACGTCTTTTTCGGTGGCTTCACCACGAAGTGCACGAAGAACACGAAGGGGGAGGGACAGAGTGGCGCGGTTGGGGGAGGAGCAGGCTTAGGTGGGACGGAATGGCGCGGTGGGGATTGGATGATTGGGGGATTGGATGATTTTAAAATTAGTATAAGTCGTTTTGCAATAAAGGGTTCAGGGTTCAGGGTTCAGGGTTTTTCAAAACGGTGGCATGGGGAGTGCTAGAGGGAGCGCGAGAATTTATGTCGGGTTGAGAAAGGAACGCAGCCATGTCAAAAGTTTTGGGTATCGATCTGGGGACGACGAACTCGTGTATGGCCGTGATGGAAGGCGGCGAGCCGGTGGTTGTGCCCAACGCGGAAGGTGCGCGCACGACGCCGTCGGTGGTGGCGTTCACCAAGAGCGGCGAGCGTCTGGTGGGCCAGGCGGCCAAGCGCCAGGCGGTGACTAACCCGCGAAACACGGTGTACTCGATCAAGCGCTTCATGGGGCGCAAGTACGATGAAGTCGTGCAGGAGAGTTCGTTGGTTCCATACGAAGTCGTCAAGGCCAAGAACGGGGACGCGCACGTCAAGATTGGCGACAAGGTCTACTCTCCTCCTGAAATTTCCTCGATGATTTTGCAGAAGCTCAAGGTCGATGCGGAAGCGTTCCTGGGTGAGGCGATCACGCAGGCGGTGATCACGGTGCCGGCGTATTTCAATGACAGTCAGCGCCAGGCGACCAAGGACGCAGGGCGCATCGCGGGCTTGGACGTGCTGCGCATCATCAACGAGCCGACGGCGGCTTCGCTGGCGTATGGGCTCGACAAGAAGAAGGACGAGAAGATTGCCGTCTATGACTTCGGCGGCGGCACGTTCGATGTTTCGATTCTCGACATTGGCGACGGGGTGTTTGAGGTCAAGGCCACGAACGGCGACACGCACCTCGGCGGCGACGACCTGGACCAGTCCATCATCGAATGGCTCAACGCCGAGTTCAAAAAAGAAAACGGCATCGACCTGACCAAGGACACGATGGCCCTGCAGCGCCTCAAGGAAGGCGCGGAGAAGGCCAAGTGCGAGTTGTCCACGGCACAGCAGACGGAAATCAACCTGCCCTTCATCACGGCGGATGCATCGGGACCGAAGCATCTCAACGTGACGCTTTCGCGCTCCAAGCTGGAGCAGCTCACGGACAAATTCGTTGAGCGTACGGTCGGGCCCTGCCAGGCGTGCCTGCGTGACGCGGGCGTCAAGACGGTGGACGAAGTGGTGCTGGTGGGTGGTCAGACGCGCATGCCCAAGTTGCAGGAGAAAGCCAAGGAGCTTTTCGGGAAAGAGCCGCACAAGGGCGTGAATCCGGACGAAGTCGTGGCGATTGGCGCGGGCATTCAGGGGGGCATTCTCAAGGGTGACGTCAAGGACGTGCTGCTGCTTGACGTGACCCCGCTTTCGCTGGGCATTGAGACCAATGGCGGCGTGTTCACGACGCTGATTGAGCGCAACACGACGATCCCGACCAAGAAAAGCGAAATTTTCAGCACGGCCTCGGACAATCAGCCCTCGGTGGAGATCCACGTTTTGCAGGGAGAGCGCAAGATGGCCGGGGACAACAAGTCGATCGGCAAGTTCCATCTGGATGGGATTCCGCCGGCGCCGCGCGGCGTGCCGCAGATCGAGGTGGAATTCGACCTCGACGCCAACGGTATTCTGAACGTGGGCGCCAAGGATTTGGGCACGGGCAAGCAGCAGAAGATCACCATCACCGCATCGAGCGGGCTCAACGAAAAAGAAGTGAGCCAGATGGTGAAGGATGCGGAAGTGCACGCCGAGGAAGACCGCCTGAAGCGCGAGAGCGTGGAAACGCGCAACATGGCGGAGAACCTGGTGTACCAGACCGAGAAGCTGCTCAAGGAAAACGGTGAGAAGGTGGCGGCGGACAAGAAGTCCGGCGTCGAGGCGGCGATCGAGGACGTGAAGTCCGCGATCAAGACCGACGACACGGCCAAGATCAAAGCCGCGGTCGAAGCCCTGACGGCCAAGATGCAGGCGATTTCGCAGGATCTGTATGCGCGGCCGCAGGGTGGCGCGGCGCCAGGCGCGGGTGGCGCGGCCGCAGGCGGTGCGACGGCGGGCGATACCGGCGCGGGTGCGGAGTCAGAGGCCAAGGCGGGGGGCAGCGGCCCGGACGAGGTCATCGACGCGGATTTCGAAATGGTGGATGACGACAAGAAGAAAAAGAAGACCTGACGGGCAAGATAACTCGCTCATTCGGGATAGCAGACAACACAAGGAGTAAAACACACGATGAATATCAGACCGCTGGGAGATCGCGTTTTGATTCAGCCCATTGAGGAAAAAGAGGCCAAAAAGGGTGGAATCATCATTCCGGATTCGGCCAAGGAAAAGCCCCAGGAAGGCAAAGTTGTTGCCGTGGGACCAGGCAAGAAGACTGATGATGGCAAGCTGATCCCGATGAACGTGAAGAAGAACGATCGCGTGTTGCTGCCCAAGTACGGCGGGACCGAGATCAAGATCAACGACGTGGAATACCAGATTGTGCGCGAAGAGGACATTCTGGGCGTGCTGGAGTAACGGTGCGCGGACGCAAAACGAATCGCAACTAAAAACAGGAGACGAAAGATGGCTGATAAAGGCAAGCAGTTGAAGTACGACGACGAGGCGCGCCAGTCGATTCTGGCAGGCGTGACCAAGTTGAGCCGGGCCGTGAAAGTGACCCTCGGGCCTGCAGGCCGCAACGTGATTCTCGACAAGAGCTTCGGCTCCCCGTTGATCACGAAGGACGGCGTGACGGTGGCGAAGGAAATCGATCTGCCGGACAAGTTTGAGAACATGGGCGCCCAGATGGTCCGCGAAGTCGCGAGCAAGACGAGCGACACGGCGGGCGACGGGACGACGACGGCGACGTTGCTGGCCGAGGCGATTTATCGCGAAGGCTTGAAGAACGTGACCGCCGGCGCAAACCCGATGAGCCTCAAGCGCGGGATCGACAAGGCCGTGGCGGTGGTCGTGGAAGCGATCAGCAAGCAGGCCAAGAAGGTCAAGGAGCATACCGAAATCGCGCAGGTCGCCACGATTTCCGCGAACGGCGATGTCGAGATCGGCAGCAAGATTGCCGACGCGATGGACAAGGTTGGCAAGGACGGGACGATTACCGTCGAGGAAGCCAAGACCATTGAGACGACGCTGGACGTGGTGGAAGGCATGCAGTTCGACAAGGGCTATCTCTCCCCGTACTTCGTGACGGATTCGGAGGGTATGGAGGCCGTGCTCGAGGATGCCTACATCCTGATTCAGGAGAAGAAAATCTCCAGTCTGCAGGATCTGCTGCCCTTGCTGCAAAACGTGGCGAAGGCGAGCAAGCCGTTGCTGATCATCGCGGAAGATGTCGAGGGCGAAGCGCTCGCGACGTTGGTGGTCAACCGGTTGCGCGGGACCCTGCAGTGCTGCGCGGTGAAGGCGCCGGGATTCGGCGACCGCCGCAAGGCCATGCTGGAAGACATCGCGGTGCTGACCGGTGGCCGTTGCCTGACGGAAGATCTCGGGATCAAGCTCGAGAAC
>CAMFEP010000002.1 GCA_945949405.1 Kiritimatiellales bacterium | reverse complement strand
TAAAAATGGTGGGCGATGTAGGATTCGAACCTACGACCCCTTGGGTGTGATCCAAGTGCTCTAACCAGCTGAGCTAATCGCCCCCGATGTGGAGGTACCGGGATCGTATCCGGTATGGGGCAAGATCGCACAGGCGCCGCAATCCTGTCAAGCCACGCACCGGGAGGCTGATGTCATCGTCATCATGGGCCTCCGGATCACCTTTGATTGCCCGCTTTCAATCGGGGGTTGCCCTGTGGGTGGGGGTGGATAGGATGTGCGCGATCGTAATCGGTTGTGACGAATGCCCGCGCGCGGAGCGCCCGGGCCACCTTGAGGAGATTGGGGATGGCGATGTCGTTGTACGAGTCTGTGGTGAAGCCTCTGGCGTTGATGGATCACGAAGTGCGGTTTTATCGCGAAGAGGGGTACCTGCCGCTGCCGGGCTTTGTGGCGGCAGAGCATGTGGCGGGGCTGTGTGAAGAGGTGTTGCAGGTGTTGGCGGCGCAGGGGCTGCCACGCGAGCGCTTGGGGCGGACGGAAGACACCAAGGACAAGCTGCGCCAGTTTCCGCAATATCTCAAGGGGTCGCGGCTGGATGCGTTGATCAACGGGTCCAACACGCTGGTGGTGGCGGCGCGGTTGATCGGCGGGCGCGCGATCCGCTACCTGCCCTTCACGGCGGTCAAGACCGGCGGGGGCGGCGGGCAGTTTCATTTCCATCAGGACAACAATTACACGACGCACGAGCCGGCGCTGGGATCGATCAATATCTGGGTGGCACTGGTGGACATGATGCCAGAAAATGGCTGCCTGCAAGTCGTGCCGCGTTCACACCTGGGCGGCACGCTGGTGTCCACGGTCTCGGGAGACGGCGACACACACCGCAAAGTTGCCGCCGATCCGGACTATTTCATCCCCATCCGCATGCGCGCGGGCGATGCGGTGGCCTTCACGCGGCTGACGGTGCATGGCAGTGGGCCGAATCACAGCGACGAACCGCGCCTGGCGTATGGGCTGCAGTATCACCGCGAGGACGTGAAATTCCGCATCGCGCCGACCGACGACTGGAAGTTGCTGATCGAAAACCCGCGCACACAGACGCCGCCGTTGGAAAGGCTGGGGAAAGGATGAGGCCTGAAACCTGAAACCGGAGGTTCGGATGCAGAGGGATGAGGGCGGAAACCTGAAGCCTGAAAATCGGGGGAAAGGATGAAGTCTGAAACCGGAGGTTCGGATCATGAATCAAACATCGGGTAGCGCTCGCAAGGAAGCTTTTCGGGCCAGAACAAAGGCCTATGCGTCGGGCGTAATTCGGCTTTTTTGCACGCTGCCAAAGAATCGAGTTGAGGTCCAAGTTTTGGGAAAGCAGCTTTTGCGATCCGGTACGGCCGTGGCGGCCATATACAGAGAAGCATCGCGAGCCCGCAGTGACGCGGAATTCATTTCAAAAATCGAGACCTGCGCACAAGAAGCTGACGAGAGCGCGCTCTGGCTGGAATTGTTGCATGAAGACTGCGGCATCGACGGCGTTGACCTTCATACACTGGCTACGGAAACCAACGAACTTATTTCGATATTCGTTGCGATGGCCAAGCGCGTGAAGAGTCGACTTTCCGAGTAACACGCTCCGCGTCCTGTTTCGGAATTCCCTCCGAGTCTCGGGTTTCAGGTTTCAGACCTCAGCCCCAATTTTTTACGGATCGAGGTTTTCGAGGTCGCCGGTAAGAAAATCGATGCGGCGGTAGTAGCAGTCGCGCGGGAGGTTTTTGGCGTTTTTGGTGTGGCAGATGCCGCCGCGGCGGGGGCGGACCTTGTAGAGCAGTGAGTTTTGTTCGCAGTTCACGAAGGCCTCGACGAGGTCGAAAGTTTCCCCGGAGGACTTGCCCTTTTCCCACAGTTCGTTGCGCGAGGTGCTCCAGAGAATCAGGCGGCGGTGTTCCAGCGACTGGCGGAAGGCCAGCTCGTTCGTGTAGGCCACGAGGATGACGGCACCCGTGTCCGCATTCTGAATTGCGACGGGGATGACATCCTTGCAGCGCTCGGCGATCTTGGCGATCTTGGCGAAATCCAACATCAGGGCGGTGCCCTCTTCGACGATCTGGCTCATGTGGGTCTCCTTTGGGAGGAGTCGTGGCCAAGGGCGGCCAGGCGGCCGCCCCTCCCGGGGCATGTCGCCGAGCGTTGTAATCTCACTTTTTCAGGCAAAAGTCCACAATCAAGGGGTAGTGATCGGAGCCCACATCGGGGCCGACGGTGCGGGCGGCGATGGCGATTTCCGGGCTGTGCAGGCAATGGTCGAGGGGGATCCAGAGAAGCGGGACTCCGACGGGCCAGGTGGGGTGGAGGCCGCGGCCGCGGGCGCTGTCGTGAAAGCCGGCGTCGCGCAGGAGGCGGTTGAAATAGAAATTCCAGGGGGTGGTGTTCAGGTCGCCGAGGAGCAGGACGGGCGCGGGCGGCGCGTGCACGAGGGAGGGCAGGCGGGCGAGCTGGTCATTGCGCCAGGCGGAATATTGCGCGCCGCCGGGCGGCACGGGATGCGTGGCGATGATGGTGACCGGGCCATCTGGTGTGTCGATGGTGGCCCGCAGGGTGGGGACGCCCGCGGCGCCGATGAGGTGTGGGGCGGCGTTGGTCCATAGGAAGCGGCTGTAGAGCGCGATGCCAAAGTTGTCGTCGCGAGGTTCGGCGAGGCGCTGCGAAAAATTCGTCAGGGCTGGCGCGAGGGACTCCAGCCAGAGGGGGCTGACTTCGATCAGCACGAGGATGTCGGGGTGGAATTCCGCGATGGCGGCGGCGACGCGGGGCGGGCTCCCGTCGTAGGTGTTCACGTTCATCAGCATCGCGCGGATGGCGGGGGTGATGCCGGCGGCGGGGGTTGCGCGCGGCAGGAACATGGGCAGCAGGATTGCGGCATTCAGCAGGGCGAGCAGCGCGAAGGCCAGGGCCTGGCGCGGGAGGCGGCGCGCGAGCAGGATGGAGGCGGCCAGCAGGGCAAGCAGGTATTGGGCGCGAAAGTGCGTGCAGAGATCGAGCAGCCAATGTGCGCGACCGGCGAAGCCGGCGAGGGTTACCGTGGCGGCGACCCAACCCATGGTGGCGATGAGGCCGTCGAAATTTGCCTTCAGGCGGAAAAATGGGCGCATGGCGTTCTCCATTGGGCGTGGCTCCCTGCGGCCTTGTGCGGCAGGTGCCATAATTTTGCCTCCGGCGACGCAAGGTCGCCGGGAGGCGGCACAGGAGGACCATACCAAATTTTCAGTTGTTGCCCATCCTGCCGGTGTCATACTGGAGGCATGTCCGTGTTTGTGCGCCACATCGAGACGTTTGTGCCTGGCACGGCCTACCGCCAGGAATACATTGAGGCGCGCATGCAGCACTGGGTGCGCACGGAGCGCCAGCGGCGCGTGTTGCATCAGATTTATCGCAACGCCAGCATCGACAAGCGCCACTCGGTGGTGAGCGATTTCATGAGCGCCGCGCCGCGCGAATTGTATCGCGTGGATGCGGATGGGGAAATCGACGACCCGCGCACGGGGGAGCGCAACGCGTTTTTCGTGAAGCATGCGCGCCCGATCGCGGTGGACCTGGCGCGGCGTACGCTCGCCGCCTGTCCGGGCATTGAGCCTGCGGACGTGACGCATGTAATTACCGTGTCCTGCACGGGTTTTGCCAATCCGGGGCCGGATTATTACATCGTCAAGGAGGCGGGCTTGCGGCCCTCGGTGCAGCGCTATCAGCTTGGGTTCATGGGCTGCTATGCGGCGATTCCGGCGCTGCGCATGGCCGAGCAGTTTTGCGCCGCCGATCCCAAGGCCGTCGTGCTTGTGCTGTGCCTGGAGCTCTGCACGCTGCATTTGCATCCGCGCGGCGGGCTCGACGATATGCTGGCCAACGCGTTGTTCGCGGACGGGGCTGCGTGCGCGATTGTCAGTGCGCGCCCCGTGCCCGCGGGGCAGCGCGCGCTGGCGCTGGGGGCCTTTGCGTCCACGGTGATTCCCGAGGGCGAGGGCGAAATGGCCTGGTCGATCGGCGATCATGGGTTCGACATTGTGTTGTCGAGTTATGTGCCGAAGATCATCGGTGGTGCGATTCATGAATTGGTCGCGCCGTTGTTGCGGGCGCAGGAGACCGGGCTAGAGGGCGTGCGCTACTGGGCGGTGCATCCGGGCGGGCGCGCGATTCTGGACAAGGTGCAAAGTGGCTTGGGGCTGGCGCCGGAGCAGGTGGCGGCGTCGCGTGAGGTCTTGCGGCAGTACGGCAACATGAGCAGCGCGACGGTGCTGTTCGTCTTGCGCGAATTGTGGGCGCAGCCGGAGGCGCGGGCGGGCGATCGGATCATTGCGATGGCGTTTGGGCCGGGGCTGACGGTTGAGTCCGCCGCGCTGTCGTACGTGGGCCAGATTGCCGAGGTTGGGGTGGCGGCTGGTGGCTGCGCGGGCGCATCGTGAAAGCGGTGTGCGTTTGGCATAAAACACATTCCCGGCGGCGGCTCGGCGCAGCCTCGCCCTCCATTTACTTGATCGAGAGTCTGTTATGCCAACTGGAGGGCGAGCCTCTGGCGAGCCGTCACAGTAGGCTCGGGCGAAATCGGGTGTGAGCGCACAGATGGAATCGCACGACGTGATCATTGCGGGTGGCGGGGCGGTGGGGTTGTTGCTGGCCAATCTGCTGGGGCAACGCGGGGTGCGGACGCTGGTGATGGAGCGGCGCGCGGCGCCCGAGGCGCGCTCGATGGCGATTGGCATCACGCCGCCGTCGCTCGCGATTTTGAATACCGTCGGGCTCGACGCCGAATGCGTGCGTCGCGGGGTGCCGGTGCGGCGCGTCGCGGTGCATGATCGCCGGCGGCTGCTTGGGGATTTGGATTTTGACGGGCTACCCGGGCTGTATCCGTTCATCCTGTGCCTGCCACAGGCCGTGACGCTGGAGATTCTCGAAGCGGGTGCGCGGCGGTTTCCTTCGGTGACGCTGATGCGCGGCGTGGAGATTGTGGGTTTCGAGCAGGACGCGCAACGTGTACGTGTACGCGTGCGTGGGTGGGATGTGGACGCTGGCGCATTGACCGGGCGGTTTCTGGTGGGAAGCGACGGGCATGACAGCGCGGTGCGCGGGCTGGCGGGGATTGGGATACGCACGAAGCGGTTGGGGCAGACGTTTTTGATGGCGGATTTCGATGATGACGGGGCGCTGGGGCAGGATGCGCATTTGTTTTTCACGGAGACGGGGGCAGTGGAGGCTTTTCCGCTGCCGGATGGACGGCGGCGCTGGATCGTGATGACGGATGCGTACATGCGCGAACCGCCGGGGGATTTTATGGCAGCGCTGGTGCGCGTGCGGTCGGGGATTGATCTGGCGGGCCGGAGCAAGCAATTCGAAAGTCCGTTTCGTGTCAGCCAGTTCGTGTGTGCGCGGTATTTTCGCGGGCGGGTGGTGCTGTGTGGCGATGCGGCGCATGTGATGAGCCCGATTGGCGGGCAGGGAATGAATATTGGATTTGGCGATGCGGCGTATTTATCGGACGTGCTGGGGAAGGTGCTTGGTGGTGGGGTGCTTGGTGCGGAGGTTGAACGGCAGTTGAGGGAATATGATCGGGTGCGGCGGAAAGCGTTTCATGCATCGGCGCGGCTGGCCACGCGGGGGATGTGGCTGGGGACGCGCAGGGGGCGGGTGGCGTCGTGGCTGCGTGGTCAGTTTATCGCGCGGGTGTTGTTGGGGAGGACCATGCGGAGGTGGGTTGCGCGGAAGTTTGGGATGGTAGGACAATAGGACCGTAGGACAATGGGACAGTGGGACGGTAGGACAGTGGGACTGTGGGACGGTAGGACAGTGGGACTGTGGGACGGTAGGACAGTGGGACAGTGGGACTGTGGGACAGTAGGACTGTGGGACTGGGACAAAGAGGGACGCGTGTTGGGGTTGCCTGATTTTTCGAAGCGCATCTGGGTGGCGGAGGCGATGGATGCGGTGGATTGCGACGAGGCGATGCTGTTGCGCACGATCGCGCAGTTTGGCGGGATCAACCGGCTTGTGTCACGCTATCGCACGCTGCTGGCGCGCACGGTGCTGCGGGACATGCGCGACGCTCCGGAGCGGGAATACCACCTTGTTGATCTTGGCGCCGGTGGATGCGATATCCCGGCCTGGTTGCTGCAGCGCAGCCGGCAACTCGGGTTGCGATTGCGCGTGACGGCGCTGGATAGCGACGCGCGCACGGTGGCGTGGGCGCAACGCCGGTGGGCGCGCGAGGAGGGGCTCACAGTGGTGTGCGCGGGGGCGGAGGAACTGGCGCGGTTCGGACCCGTGGACTACGTGTTCGCGAATCATTTTTTGCATCATCTGCCGGACGAGGCGATTCGCCCGATTTTGGCGCGTGTGCGGGATGTGGCCGCGCGCGGGTATGTGCTGGCGGACATCCGGCGCGGGGCCTTTGCCTATATGGGCGTGACGCTGTTGAACGGTTTGTTTTTTCGGCGCAGTTTTGCGTTGGCGGATGGACAGCTTTCCGTGCGCAAGGGTTTTTTGAAAAGTGAGTTGGAGGCGTTGCTGCCGGCAGGCGTACCGGCGGGGATGGCCGGCTCAAGTTCACCGGCCGGGACGGCCGGCTCCGGGGCGCGGGTTGAGACGCTGTTTCCGGCGCGGCTGGCGGTGGTGGGTGGGGAGGTGTTTCGGTAAGGCGGGCCAATTCGGATTCACCACGGAGACACGGAGGCACGGAGAGGTGGTGGATAACGACGATGACTATCGCCGATTGGTGGCACTTTCGGTTTCGCCCCACCAGCAACGCTCGTGGTCCCAGGGGTAGTGTGGGAGGGGCGCGGGAGGCACGGTGATGGGGAAGCAGGTGGACCAATCGACGGGCTGGTTGTTGCGATAGGCTTCTGCGGCGGCGAGGGGCGTGGCGGATGTTGCCACACGGCCTTCCAGCCAGGCGTCGAGTTGCTGTAGTAGTTCTGGTTGCGTCGTGAAAACGAAGGCGGCGCGCTGGGAGAAATGCGTGCGACGTCGCGCGGCGGTATAGCAGTAGTCGTAGGGTTCGTCGACGCGGACGGTGGAACAGGCCGCGCGATAGGCGGAGACGAGGGCGCGCAGCGAGGCAGGCGATTTGGCGGAGAGGGGCAGCAGGTAAGGCCCTGCCGGGCGCGGAGGAACGGGAGGACTGGGCGGCGCCTCGGACAGAACCGCATGCGAATTCGTGCCGCCAAAACCAAAGGAGCTGATACCTGCAAGGCGGCGCGCACCGTTCGGCGGTGCAGGCCAGGGTTCGCAGCGGCGCTGCACGGCCAGACCGAGCGCATCGAAATCGATATGCGGGTTGGGCGTTTTAAAATGCAGCATGGGCGTGAAGGTGCGCTCGCGCAATTCGAGCGCCACGCGGATCAGGCCGGCCACGCCCGCGGCGGTTTCCAGGTGTCCGATGTTGGTTTTGACTGAGCTGATGCGGCAGGGCGCATCCGGTGCGCGACCGGGTTTCAGCACCGCGCCCAGCGCCAGGGCTTCGATGGGGTCGCCCAAGAGGGTGCCGGTGCCGTGCGCCTCGACGTGCTGCACGTCGGCGGGGTTGATACCGGCGCTCGCGCAGGCCCGCCGCAGGACCTCCTCCTGGGCCCAGCGGTTTGGCGCGGTCAGTCCGTTCGTGCGCCCGTCCTGATTCACGGCGGTGCCCAGAATCACGGCGTGAACGCGATCACCATCGCGCAGGGCTGCGTCGAGGGGTTTTAAAAGCACGACGCCCACGCCCTCGCCGCGCACATAGCCGTTGGCCGCGGCATCGAAGGCGTGGCAACAGCCGTCGGGCGACATCGCGCCGGCCTTGGTGAGGCTGACGGAGAGCGGCGGAAAGAGGATCGCATTGACGCCGCCGGCGAGGGCCATGGTGCATTCCCCGGCGCGCAGGCTCTGGCAGGCCAGATGCACCGCCACGAGCGACGACGAACAGGCCGTGTCGAGCGCGATGCTGGGGCCGCGAAAATCGAACTGATAGGAGATGCGATTGGCCGAGATGGACAGGAGCGCGCCGGTGCTCGTGTAGGGGCCCATTTTATCGGGATTGGCCAGCATCATACGGCCATAGTCGCCCGGTGGGACGCCCTGAAAGACGCCGACGGGCGTGCCCGCCAGCGCGTTCAGATCCTGGCCGCCGTCTTCGAGGGCCTCGTAAGACACTTCGAGCAGCAGGCGTTGCAGCACATCCATGTGCGCGGCCTGATCCGGCCAGATGCCGAAAAATTTGCGATCGAACTGGTCGATGCCCTCGATCAGGCCCGCCCAGCGGGTGTTCATTTTGCCGGGCTCCATCAGGTAGGGGGCGTAGAGCGCGGCGGCATCCCAGCGGTCGGGTGGAATTTCGCGCACGGCATGGGTGCCATCGCGCAGCAGGGACCAGAAGGCTTCCGGCGATGGCGCGCCTGGAAAGCGGCAGCCGATGCCGATGATCGCAATCGGGGCTGCCGGTTGCTGGTGGGTGGTGGTCACGCGTCGGCGGGTTTGAGTTGGGAGAGATGGCGCGCGAGCTGCTCGATGCTCGGATGATCCCAGACGAGGGTCGGATCGAGTTCGCGCTTCAGCCATTCCTCGAGGGCGCCTGAAAGGCCGACGGCCTGGCGCGAATTGAGACCGTACTCGGCGAGCGGCGTGTGGATGTCGAGCTGCGCCTCGGGAATTTTTGCGGCGTTCGCGACGTTGCGGATGATCCAGGTGCGGATCTCGGCTTCGGACGGCGCCCTGACAATCGGGGTTTCGGCATTCATGCGCTTGCCTCCGCGGGTGTGTTGATGGTGGTGGCCCGGCGGGCCTCTTCGACTTCCTCGTGAGTCGGCACGCGGACCGACCAGACCAGTCCGAGTTTTTTCAAGCCGTGGATGATCCAGCTGCTCAAATCCGGTTCCCACCAGGCGACGCGGTGGTTGGCGGAGCCGGGAAAGGCGTGATGGTTATTTTGCAGGCCTTCGCCGAAGGCCAGCAGGGCGACGACGTAATTGTTGGCGCTGTGGTCGCGATTTTGGAAGGGCCGAGTGCCGAACGCGTGGCAGACGGAACCAACGCACCAGCAGACGTGATTGGCGAGGAACATGCGGACGAGTCCGCCCCAGAGGAACCCGCTCAAGGCGCCGGACCAGCGCATCGTCACGAGGCCGCCGATTGCCGCGGGCAGGGCCAGGCCCAGGAACAGCCAGAAAAAGTAGGTCTGGTTCAGGCGGAAGGTCAGCTTGTCGCGCATATGGTCCGCCGCGTAATGCGGCCAGCTGGTGATTTCATCGGAGAACATCCAGCCCAGGTGCGCGTGCCAGATGCCGCGCCAGATGCCGTGGATGGGGGTGTGGCCGTCGGTGTGCGGGGAATGCGGGTCGCCCTCGCGGTCGCTGAAGGCATGGTGGCGGCGGTGGGTGGCGACCCAGAAGAGCAGGGGTCCCTGGCCGGCCATGGAGCCGAGGATGCCGAGGGCCCAGCGCACCGGGATGGCGGCTTCGAAGGCGCGATGGGTGAAGTGGCGGTGGAAGCCGGCGGTAATTCCCACGATGGTCAGCGTGTACATGACGGCGAGCAGGATCAAATTCAGCGCGGACACGTGCCAGCCCCACAGATGCGCCGCCGCGGCAAGCACGCCCGCGAAGGGAATCACCACAATCAGGAACGCGATGGTGCGCTGGTAGCGGCGGGCCTGCGGGCTGGCCTTCATGACGCCACGTATGGCTGTGACCCCGGTGTCCATGGGTTTTCCGTCAGCCGGGCGCGTTATGGCCCGCAGGCGCTGATGCCAGTTTTTCGCGCACGGCCTCGGCGCTGGGGCTGCGCAAATCCCAAGCGAGGCCGAATTTGGCGAGGAGTTTGACGATGCCGCCGTTGGGATCGTACTGGTACCACTTAAAGCGGTGGCTCATGGCGTAGGGGAAGGCGTGGTGGTTGTTGTGCCAGCCCTCACCGAAGGTCAGGATCGCCACGAACCAGTTGTTGCGGGCCTCATCGTTGATCTTGAAGGGGCGGCGCCCGAAGACGTGGCAGACGGAGTTGATGCACCACGTGCTGTGGTGGACGAAAAACGTGCGCACGAGTCCGCCCCAGAGGAGCCCGTAGCCGGCGCCGGCGAGGGTGCCGTGGACGAGCCCGCCGATGGCCGCGGGAATTGCGAGGCCGAGGGCGATCCAGACGAAATAAAGCTGGTTCACGCGGAAGATCGGGCGATCCTTGAGCAGGTCGGGGATGTAGCGGCCCCAGTCCGTGACCTCGGTGCTGAAGAGCCAGCCGGTGTGCGCGTGCCAGAAACCGACGAGCCGGTTCATGCGCGTTTCCTTGTTGAAGTAGGGTGAATGCGAATCGCCGTCGGTGTCGGCGAAGTTGTGATGCCGGCGGTGGATGGCGCACCAAAAGAGGACGGGGCCTTGCGACGCCATGGAGCCGAGGATTGCGAGGACGACGCGCACGGGGGTGGTGGTTTTGTAGGCCTGGTGCGTGAAGAGCCGGTGGTAGCCGCAGCCGATGCCGATGATGGTCAGCGCGTAAAAGCCGGCGAGCAGCGTGGCCTCGACCGGGCCAAACCCGATGCCGTAGCCGAGCCAGAGCACGAAGGCGAGGACGGTGGCCATGGTGGGCAGGGCGACGGCCACGGTGGCCAGCGCGAGCTGCATGCGGTGCGCGGCAATATTGGCCGCATGGACCAGGGGTTTACGCGGGGCGGCGGCGGTGGCAAATGTCGTGTCCATGATTTCGTGTTTGTAAACTGGTTGTTCGCCCGCGCTACGTCCTTTATAATCGCCCGGCAGTTTGGCAACAAGCCACGCAATTCGTCAATACGCAACCGGAGAAATTGTGTTGGAACACGCAGATTTACCGCCCCCTGCCGAAGCCGGGGACAGTCCCGCGATTGGGGTGGAGCGCTATGATGTTCGCGCCTACGAGGTGAACGGGCGGCGCGAATTGACCGTGCCCGCGCTCTGCAATTATCTACAAAACGCCGCCAGCAACCATGCGCGGGCGCTGGGGTTTGGCATTGCGGCGCTGGAGGCGCAAGGGCTGACGTGGGTGCTCTGCCGATTGCGGCTGGTGCTGGTGCGCACGCCCATGTGGCATAACACCGTGACGATCGAGACCTGGCCCTCGGAGCTGAACCGGGTCTGCGCCTTTCGCGAATTCGGCATTTATGACAGCGCCGGCGGGCAGATCGGGGCGGCCACGACGAGCTGGATGGTGTTGAACAGCGCGCGGCGCCGTCCGGTGGGGTTGCCGGGATTTGTGCGCGAGGTGGCGCTTGCGCGGCGGACGCGTCTGGTTGAGTTGCCGGAGGTGAACCTGGTGTGGCCAGCGGGGGCGACGCCGGTCGCCAGCCAGAGTTGGCGCGCCGGGGGCAGCGACCTCGACTTCAATCAGCACGTCAATCACGTGCGATACATCGCGTGGTGCCTCGACACACTGCCGCCGGCGCTTGCGGACGGGAGTCGCCTGCAGGAACTGGATATTCAGTTTTTGGCGGAGTTGGGGCCGGAGGAGAACGTGACGGTGGAGACGATCGACGCGTCCGGGGAGGGCGGGGTGGCGTATATGCACCGCCTGCGGCGCGTGGATGACGGCGTGGTGCTGGCGCTGGCGCGGACGGTATGGGCCGCGGGAGCGATGGCGTGACGGAGGCGGGGACCTTCGCGGAACTGGTCCAGGCGCGGGCGCGCGCGACGCCCGAGCGCGTCGCCTACACATTCCGCGTGGATGATGCGACGCGGTGCGAGACCATGACCTACGCGCAGGCGCACCGCGCGGCGGTGGCGATCGCGGCGTGGTTTGCGGCGCGCGATGCAGCGGGGCAACGGGCGTTGATTTTGTGCCGCCCGGGGCTGGATTATATTGCCGCGCTGTACGGGTGTTTTTATGCGGGCGTGATTGCGGTGCCCGCGTACCCGCCGCATCCGCGCCGCGAACCGCACCGGCTCAATGCGATCGTGGCGGATTGCGCGCCGCGCTATGCGCTGACCGACGCGTGGAACTTTGAGCGCCTGCAACCGCTGATCGAGGCGACGCCGGCGTTACGGGAACTGGACTGGCATGTGGTGGATGCGGCAGGAGGCGCGCCCGGGGACGGCGCGCATGCCGAACCGCGGTGCCAGGGGGCCGAGGCCATCGCGTTTCTGCAATACACGTCCGGTTCGACGGGAACGCCGAAGGGCGTACGCGTGACGCACGGCAATCTGCTGCACAACGCGCGCGTGATTTATGACGCGTTCGGGCATTCGCCGGAGAGCCATGGTCTGATCTGGTTGCCCCCGTATCACGACATGGGGTTGATTGGCGGCATTCTGCAGCCGCTCTACGGCGGGTTTCCGGTGACGCTTATGTCGCCCTTTTCTTTTTTGCAGCGCCCGTTGCGCTGGCTGCGCGCGGTGAGCGACACGCGCGCGACCACGAGCGGCGGACCATGTTTTGCGTACGAGTTGTGTCTACAGCAGATCACGCCCGAGCAGCGCGACACGCTCGATCTTTCCCGGTGGGATCTCGCCTTTTGCGGCGCCGAACCGATTCGCGCCGATGTGTTCGCGCGCTTCGCCGAATACTTTGCCCCCTGCGGATTCCGGCGCGAGGCGTTTTATGCCTGTTACGGCATGGCGGAGGCGACGTTGATGATCAGCGGAGGCGAGAAAAAATCTCCGCCCGTCGTGCGAGCTTTCTCGGTGGCCGCGCTGGAGCGTCATGTGGCCGAGGTGCCGGAGTCGCAGGATGATGCGCGGATGCTGGTGGGATGTGGTGTGGCGCGTCCGGAGATGCGCGTGGTGGTGGTCGATCCCGAGCGGGGCGGGGCGCTGCCCGAGGGCCGGGTGGGGGAGGTATGGATTGCGGGGCCGAGTGTTTCGCCCGGCTATTGGAAGATGCCGCCCGAGGGGGAGTATTCTTTTCAGGCGGCGCTGCCGGAATATCCCGGGGTGAGGTTCTTACGCAGCGGCGACCTTGGGTTTTTGCAAAAGGGCGAACTGTTTTTGACGGGGAGAATCAAGGAGCTGATCATCGTGGCGGGGCGGAATCACTACCCGCACGACATCGAGCGCACGGCGGCGCGGGCGCATCCTGAGTTGCAACCCCATGCTGTGGCCGCGTTCGGGGTGGAGGTTGAGGGAGAGGAGCGGGTCGTGATCGGCGTGGAGGTGTCGGGCGACGTGGCCAAGGATGGCGACACGCTCGTGCGCGCCATCCGCCGGCTGGTGTGGGAGGAGCATGATTTGGCGCTGCACGACGTCTGCCTGCTGCCGCCGATGCGTCTGCCGCGCACTTCCAGCGGCAAAACCCAGCGCTTCACCTGTCGCGAGGCTTGGCGGGCGGGGGGCTGGGGCGTGAGGGGTGAGCGATTTGGCTCGGTCCCAACAGCAGAGTAAAGCGCAGGCAGCGGGGCAGGCGTGAAAACCGCTTTTTTTGAGGTACGGCGGTCGGGATAAGGTGCAAAAAATACCGGCGGGGACCGCCGGCTCCAGGTTGCCTGGCTGGAATCAAGTTTATCCATTCGGGAAGGCCAGAACGCGTCAAGAGTCATGCATACTATACTAAAATAGTATGGTATTGGGAGTTTTTGATGATTTCTTGACCTTTTCGGGGCGTCTCTCTATACTGTATGAGATCGAAGTGCCGAAATTTCTGGGGATACACGAGGGGTCATGCACCGCAGTTTTCTGGCTTTTTTGCGGTCGGTGTGTGTCTGTCTCCCCCGGAGCCTCCTGATCGCCGCTTTTCTCGCCACCTCCAGCGTCGTTTTCGCCGGGAATACGTGGGATGGCGGGGGCGGGGATAACTTCTGGACCACCGCCGCCAACTGGAGCAGCGACACGCTGCCCACCTATGGCACCCTGACCTTCTCCGGCAGCGCCAATCTGATCAATACGAACAACAACGGTTCGTATTCCATGAACGGGATCAATTTTAATAGTTCCAGCGACTTCATTTTGCGTGGAAACACCGTGGACTTCTTCGATAACGGCGGCACGCAGGCCAAGATTGAAAACAACAGCACCGGCGCGGGAACGATCGACTTTGCGGTGGATTTCGAGGCGACCGCGGGTACGGCGCGGGGTGAGATCAATCCCATCAACGGCAATATCACCTTCAACAGCACCGTCAACATGAACGGCAGCGGCGTCAATGAGATCCATGTGTATGGCAGCAACAGCAAGACGCTCACCTTCAATGGCGCGATCAGCGGCTCCAGCAAGGCCTTCAAGATCAAGCAGAACAACATCATCGTGTTCAACTCCGCGAACACGTACAGCGGCAACACGGAAATCGATATTGGCGAAATCTGGATTGGCGCAAGCGGCGACATTTCGGCTTCCTCGTCCATTTTTGTCGGCAACGGCGGCGCAACCGCGGATGACTGCAAGTTTTTCCTCAACGACAGCGACGGCGGGCTGACCTTCAGCCGGACGATCAACATCAACGATGGCGATGGCACGGAGCAGAATCGCGAGTTGGGCGGGCTGAACACGAGCGGCACGAACACCTTCAGCGGCACGATCGTCCGAACCGGCAGCAACAACAAGACCGTCACCCTGTACGTTGGCTCCGGAGGCACGGTGGCGTTTTCGGGGGACATCAACGGCGACGACACGGTGATGAAGCGCGGTGCGGGCACGGTGCGTTTCAGCGGCGCGAACAGCTACTCGGCGAACACCGAGATCAATGCCGGCGGGCTGCATATCGCGCAGGGTGGCAGCATTGCCGGCGGCACGGTGTATGTGGGGCTCGGGTCGGCCACCGGCACGGCGGCGGAATTTTTGATCGCGGACACGGATGGCGGCACGACGGTCAACCGTGCGCTGGTCATCAATCCCGGCAGCGGGGGCAACCGCACGATCGGCGGCAACAACACCAGCGGCACGAACACGTTTGGCGGCACGATCACGCGCGACAGCGACGCGGACGACGAGTCCGTGACCCTAACCGCGACGTCGGGCGGACTGGTGGATTACACGAATACCTTGAGCGGCAATGATACGGTCTATGTGACCGGTGGCGGCGTGACGCGCTACAGTCTTGTGGGCAAGACTTACACGGGTGCGACGGTGGTGAGCAACAGCAGCACGCTGCGCATCAACGCGGCGAACCTGATTGACGACGGGTCGGCGCTGACGGTGGTGACGGGTGCGACCTTTGACATGACCAACAACGCGGAGACGGTCGGCTCCATCGCCGGCGGCGGCAGCATCACGATGGGCACGGCGCAGCTGATCGCGGGACAGGACAACACGTCGACGACTTTTTCGGGGATCATTTCCGGCGCGAGTCCGGGCAGCTTCGTCAAAAAGGGCACGGGGACGCTGGTCCTGAGCGGCACCAATTCGTACAACGGGAACACCTTCGTGGTGGGTGGCAGTTTGCGGTTCAACACGAACCAGGTGGCCAATTTTTCGGGCGAGATACGCCTAGGGGAAACGACGGGGAGCGACGCGGCGACGCTATCCATCGGCGTGGGCGGGGTGGCGATCACGAATGCAGTGCTGGTGCGATCGGGCAGCAGCGGCACGAAGACGATTGACGGCACGAACAGCAGCGGCACGGCGACCTTCAGCGGGCCGGTGGTCTTGAGCAACGATGTTACTGTGGCGGCGCTCTTGAGCGGCGGGACGCTGGCGTTCACAAGCGCGTTTTACGGAAGCAACGGCGTGCGGACGGCGACGCTCAACGGCGCCGGCACGGTGAGCTTCAGCGGCGCGGACAACAACACCAACCTGGCGATGTCGGCGACGGCGGGGACCGTGCAGCTCGGCAAGACCAGCAGCAGCACCGTGCACGCGTTGGATTCGGGGCTGACGGTGGGCGGGGCGCTGGTGCAATTGACGGGCACGGGCCGCGACCAGGTTTACAGCAACTCGGCGCTGACCGTGAACAGCGGGCGGCTGGATCTCAACGGCAAAACGAATGCCTGCGATGCGCTGAATGGGTCGGGGGGGGCGATCACGAACTCCACGGGCACGAGTCTGCTGATTGTCGGTTCCGGCGGCACGGGCGGGTCGTATTCGGGCACGATCGTGAGTGGCGGGGGGACGATCGCGCTGGTGAAGTTCGGCGCGGGCACGTTGACGCTTTCCGGCAACAGCAGTTTTGGCGGCGGCACGACCATGGGCAGCAGCGCGGGGCAGATCAACATCAACCATGCCAACGCGCTGGGCACGGGGGCGTTGTTCATCAACGGCGCGAACAATTCGATCGACAACACAAGCGGCGGGACGATCACGATTCCGAACGTCTTCGCGCTAACCAACGGCAGCCCGACCTTTGTGGGCAGCAATCCGCTGAGGATCAGCGGCGGCACGTCGATCAGCGGCGGCAACCGGACGATTACGGTGACGGCGAACACACTGACTTTGAATGGGGCGGTGAGCGAGATCGGGAGCCGGCAGTTGACGAAGGCGGGGGCGGGGACGCTGGTGCTGGGCGCGGCGGCGGGGACCTGGACGGGCGGCGCGCAGTTGAACGCGGGCACGCTTTCCATCGGCAATGACAACGCGCTCGGCACGGGGACGCTGACGCTCAACGGCGGCACGATTCAATCCACCGACGCGACGCGCTCCATTTCCAACACCACGGTGGTAACGGCCAGCACGACGGTGGGCGGGACCAATGCCTTCACGTTCAACGGCCCCGGCACCTTCACGTTCTCCGGCGGCAGCCGCACGTTGACCGTGAACAACACGGGGACGACGACGATCAATGGAAGCGCATACCTGTCCGACGACAACAGCACCACGGGGCGCGGGCAGACATTGGGCGGCACGGGCAACGTGACGATCAACGGGGCGGTCGCGAACAACAATGCCGGCGACACGGTGCCGGTGAACTTCACCAACAGCAACTCGGGGACGCTGATTTTTAACGGCACGAACACCTATAGCGGCGTCACGATTGCCAACGCGGGCACCTTGCAGATCAATGCCAACCAGGGTTCCAATTTCAGCAGCGCCGGTATCCGGCTGGGAGACACGACGGGTTCGGCGGCGGTGACGCTGGCGATCGGTGCGGGGGGCGTGACGGTGACGAATGCCATCACGGTGCGCGCGGGCAGCAGCGGGACCAAGACCATCGCCGCGAACAACACCACGGGCACGGCGACCTTCTCGGGCCCGGTGACGATGAGCAATGCGCTGACGGTGGCGGCAAATGCCGGCGGCACGCTGACGATCAGCGGCGCGATCAACAACAATGGCAGCAACCTGACGGCGACGACGACGGGGACGATCAACCTGAACGGCATCGTCAGCGGCGGCGGCAAGCTGGTCAAGGCGGGCGCGGGCACGGTTTCACTGGGTGCGGCGCACAGTTATACGGGCAACACGGAAATCGATCTGGGGACACTTTCCGTGGCCAGCGGCGGCGACATCGCCAACGGCAGCGCGGTGTTCATTGGCAACGGCACGAGTGGTGGCAATGCCACGCTCGACCTGGCGGCGAGCGGGGTGGATGTGGGCAGTACGATCCAGGCGAACACGGACCCCGGCGCGGCCACGCGCACGATCACATCCACGGCGGCGAGCGGTACGACGACGCTCTCGGGCAACGTCAATCTCAACAACACGCTTTACCTGACGGCGACCTCGGGCAGCACGCTGGCTTTGACGGGGCGGCTGCGGCTGGACAACAGCGGCAACCAGCAGGCGCGCTTCAGCGGCAACGCGACGATCAGCGGCGTGGTGACGTCGTCCACCGGGGCGGCGGAAGTTTACATGACCGGACCGTCGACCGGCACGCTGCAGATTTCCGGGGACAACACGCACAGTGGCTACAAGTTGGTCGTGTATGACGGCACGCTGTACCTCAACCACACCGGCGCGCTGGGGCGGGCCACATCCTATCCCGACAAGATCAACTTCACCACGAACAACAGCACGCTGCGGGTGGGCGCGTCGATGACGCACGCCTCGATGGGCATGACCTTTGCCGGCGTCAGCCCGGCGTTCCAAATCGACAGTGGCATCACCTTCTCCGTGGGCGGCGCGGTGGACAAGACCTCGGGCACGGTGACGATCACCAAAACCGGCACGGGCACGCTGACCTTCACGGGCACGAGCGTGAGCAATGATGTGGGTATGGTGGTGGGCGCGGGGACGTTCAAGGGCACGGGCGTGAGCGGCACGATGAACGTGTATGGCGGCGGCGCGATTAATCCGGGATCGAGCCCGGGTACGATGAACGCGGGCGCGACGGATTGGGGCACGAACGGCGTGTATGTGTGGGAGATCAACGACTTTGCCGGGACGTACGGCGCCGATCCGGGCTGGGACAAGTTGAACGTGACGGGTGCGCTGACGGTGTCCGCGACGACGGGGCAAACGTTCACGGTCGCGCTCACCTCGCTCAACGGCGGCGCCGCGGGCGCGGCGGCGAACTTCACGAATACCACGATCTATACGCGGAGCATCGCGACGGCGACGAGTATCAGCGGATTTTCGGCGGACAAGTTCATGATCGACACGAACGGGTTCCAGCACGACCTGAACGGCGGCAGTTGGGTGGTCACGAACACGGCGACGACGATCGACCTGGTGTTCACGCCGTCGGGCTTCCCGAATCTTTCCGCCGGTCCCAACCGGTCTTTCACGACGATGCTCGGTTCCGCGCCCGCGACGCAGACCTTCGGCGTGACCAACACGAATGTCGGGACGATGACCTACACGAACACGGTGACATACGGCAGCGGCGCATCGGGTTGGGCGAGCATCGCCCCGGCGCCGAGCCCGCTGACGGGCGGCACATTTTTGACGCACACGGTGACGGTGAGCGTGGTGGGGGCGACGGGCACGTTCCACGCCACGAACAC
Source organism: Kiritimatiellales bacterium (assembly GCA_945949405.1). GTDB lineage: Bacteria > Verrucomicrobiota > Kiritimatiellia > UBA8416 > JAIOPI01 > JAIOPI01. The sequence continues at coordinate 31,037 of CAMFEP010000002.1, read as the reverse complement.
GATCACGGGCAACCAGACCAACGGCAACCAGACGGTGGTCTTCACGCTGACGGTCACGAACATTCCACCGCCCGCGGTGCCAACAGCGACGGTGGACGGCAAGGAGATGGTGCGGCTGGCGTGGACCAAGATCACGGGGCTGGACACGTTGATCCTGGCCAAGACCAACAGCATCACGACCGATCCGACGCAGGGCGCGGCGTATAGCGCGGGCGCGACGATCGACGGGGCCACGGTGATTTACAAGGGCAGTGGCGCGACGCTGGAGCACGTGGTGGCGCCGAGCCGCACGAATTTCTGCAAATTCTATGCGGTCAACAACGATTACTATTCGACCAATGAAGTCGGCGCCAGCGCGGTGACGGTGGCGTATCGCACCGGGGAGATCGTGGAGGCCTTTGCGTACACGAACGGGGTGGCCTTGAGCGGGCTGGCGGGCGGGCAGGGGTGGAGCGCGGGGTGGGTGACGGGGGCGCAGGGCACAAAGCTCGTCGAGACGAATTACAGCGCGACGGGTGTGCCGTACTTCCCGACGATCGGGAATTATCCCGCGACGGCGGCGAACCGGTTGCATTTCTCCGATCCGGGCAACGGCAGCACGAACCGGGCGGAACGGTCGTTCTCCGTGATTTCGACGGGAAAGATTTATGCGGCGTGCATGCTGGCCTATCAATTCCAGGGCGCGAGCAAATGGTCCGGCATTTCGCTGATGTCCAACACCACGGAAAAGGTGTTCGCGGGCAAGATCGGCAGCGCGGCCAACCGTACGCTGGGATTGGATGGGGTCGGCGGGCAGACGGCGTCGAGTCCGACGTATGAAATCTGGCCCTACGGGGCGCCGGGGGACACGGGCAAGGTGTACGTGGTGGTCCTCAAATACGATTTCAGCACGCGCGTGCTGACGACCAAGGCCTACGACCGGACGCAGACTGTGCCCACCGCCGAGCCGGCCACATGGGACGCCACGGACACGCTGGCGGCGGGCGACATCGTCACGATCAACGGGGTGCGCGTGCACGCGGGTTCCAGCGACCTCGGCAATACGGTGGGCGAGTCCTACTTCGACGAAGTGCGGGTGGCCACGAACTGGTTTGAACTGTTGAACATGACTGGGCCGGTGCTGGACCTCTATCCAACGAATCTGACCTTTACGGCGACCCTGGGGCAAAATCCGGCGACGCAGACGCAGACCTTCACGGTGTCCAACATCAACGCCGGGACGATGAGCTATACCAGCCTGGTGAGTTACAGCGTGGCGGCCACGGGTTGGTTGGCGGTGGCGCCGGCGACGGGGCTGGTGGGCGCGGCCTCAGGCGTGTTGAGCACGGGCACGGGGTGGCGACGACCTATCACCTGGCGCGCGGCACCTACACGGCGACCAACACGGTGTATGCGGGCGAGGCGGGGACTCAGGCGGTGGTGGTGACCTTGAGCGTGACGGGGTACAACGGGCAGGTCAGCTACGATACGTTCAGCGAGACGGCGGGCAACGTGCTGGAAACCAAGAACGGCGGTTACGGATGGAGCGGCGCGTGGGTGGACAATGCCACGCTCGCGCCGGAGCCATACGTGGGCTCCACAAGCCTGGCGAATTTTGACAACTACTGCAACGATGGCGGCAACGACGCAGCGGTGGACATGGCGAACTGTGGTGGCTTTGGTGAGGACTCGTGCTTCGGCCTGTACCGCGAGGCCTATCGGGCCTTCCCGCAGATCAGTTCCGGCGTGTTGTACCTCGGCTTCAAGCTCAAGGCGCAATTCACCGGGACCGGCAAGGATTACGGCGTGATGCTGGGCGACGGCGGCAGCTTCAAGATCAAGATCGGCAAGGTGGATGCCAGTTCCAACAACCTGGGCATCCAGACCACGGACGGCATTTCGCTCACCAGCTATGGTATCGGCGGCGCGGGATCGGAGTATCTGATTCTGATGCGCTACGACTTCGCCAGCCGCGAGGTTAAGGTCAAGGGACACTTCGCCAACAGCCTCACGGCCACGGAAAGCTGGGACAGCACGACGCGCACGGCACCGGCGGGGACCGGCCCCTTGAACCGGCTGACGCTGTATGCGCAGAACGGGCTTGCGGCGGAAACGGCCGGCATCGTGGAGTGGGACGACGTTCGCATCGCCACGACGTGGAGCGATCTGCTTTGCGCGCTGACCACGCCGCAGGGCTATCCCGTGGTGTCCAACGTGACCTTCCACGCGGTGGACAGCACCAACAGCGTGACCGACGGCACGCTGAACAGCGGGAACTTCCCGATTTCCGTGACGTTTTACGACCAGTACGGCGTGCGCAGCGACACCACGAACGCGCCGTTCTTCAAGCCCAACTTCGACCTGATCAACAGCAGCGGCGATCACATGGTGCAGGACCGGCTGTTTGCCAGCACCAGTTACAACGCCAACGCCACGGTGATGGTGGGCAGTAACGCCACGATCAGCCCGGTGACCTCCGTGAATATTCCGATTGGCACGGCGACGCTGCGCTGGAGCGCGATCAACTCCAATGAGGCCTATCGGACCGACAACCCGCAGACATCGAACGGATCGAACATCACGTTCAGCGTGTATGACGACGACGTGACCGGCCCGACGCCGACGCTGATCTTCATCGGCGCGAACTACACGATCGGCGCGACGCAGACGAACATCACCGACGCCGATCTGGCCAACGCCACCAACCTCGCGGACATTGCGGTACGGTGGGACGACCCCAGTGGTGTGTTCCTGACCAACAGCCCGCCGTTCCCGAACACGAATATCGGCAGCGAGGCCGGCCGCGTGATTGCCAACTGGGATTTGTACACGTCGAACAGCGTGACGCATGTGACCAATGATTTTGGCTACGACCAAGTCTTCACGAATTTCATCGGCGCCAACGGCGCGACCTCCGTGACCACCTGGCAGCAGAATGCCTTCGTGATCACGAACATCGATTTCAACAACGTGTTCTTCCTCACGGCCAGCGCGGAAGATGAGGACAACGATCGCGGCACCTATGCCGATCCGGGCAGCAACGGCGATCCGATTCCGTGGGATCGCACGGTGATCACCAACGCCCAGTCCTTCTTGAGCGTGGTGGACGACGACAGCGTGGCGCCTTCAGCGACGTCGTTCACGCTTTCCGGGACCAGCCGCGGCACGAACATCGTCACGGGCGCGGAACTTTCCAGCGGCAGCTGGTCGATCACGGGCATCGTGCAGGACGCCTACAGCGGGTTGAACGTGAACGGCACGAGCACGAACGTGCCGAGCAATTCGCCGTTCCTGCGCATCCTGGATCCGAGCGGTGCGGTGCGGCTGACGGTGATTTTGACGAACAGCATCACCGACGGGACGACCAATGCGCGGGCGGTTTCGGTGAGCGCCACGCCGGTGTCGGGGGCGATTCAGGGCGGCGTGTGGACGGCGCTGGTGGTGCTGACGGACAACGACGGGGATCGCGCCAACGATGCGCTGACGACGACGAACACCATTACCTTTGGCGTGCCGACCTTCGAATGGGATGCGGGCGGCGGGGCGGACCGCGACTGGAGCAATGCCACGAACTGGACGGCGGATATCGAACCGGCGGCGATTGATGTGAGTTTCGTCAACGGCGGGTACACGGCGCTGGTGACCCTGGCGGGTGAAGTGGTTTCGAACCTGTTCGTGGGTGACAATGGCTTCGATGGCGGCAGCGACAACGGCACGGGGACGGTGGAGCAGACCGGCGGTGTGCTGGGCGTCAAGAACCTGTTCACGCTGGGCGAGAGTTCGGGCGATCGCGGCACGTACTGGGCCAGCGGCGGGGCGCTGACGATCACGGGCGCGACGACGATCGGCTCCGCGGGCGTGGGCTTGATGACGGTCACGGGCACGGCGGCGGTGACCTCCATTGGCGATTGGATCGTGGCGGCGGGCAGCGCCGGCGCGGAAGACGCGGGCAGCACGCTCACGGTGGCGGGTGGGACAGCGTTGGCCTCACGGGATCTGACCGTGGGCAACAACTCCGGGGCCAGCGGCGCGGTGGCCTTGAGTGGCGGCGTGCTGACGGTGACGGATGCGCTGAACATCGGCAACGTGGCGGGCTCCACGGGCACCTTGAGCGCGACGGCGGGCCAGTTGAATGCCGGCGGTGCAGGTGGCACGGAGCATTTATTTGTGGGTGTGGCGGGCCTGGGCACGATGGCGATTTCCGGGGTGGCCACCGTGACTGTTAGCAATGGGCGGGATTTGGTGATTGGCGACGCGGCCAATAACGGCGCGAACAATGCGGTGACGCTTTCGGGCGGCGTGTTGACGGTGGGGGATTCGATTGAGATCGGCGATGCGTCGGCGGCACGCGGCACGCTGACGGTCAGTGGCGGACTGGGCACGGCCACGAATGTGAACATCGGCAACGCCGGCGGGTCGACGGGCACGGTGACGGTGAGCAGCGGGCGGCTGACGGCGGTGGGCGACCTGGTAGTCGGGCGGGCCGGCTTGGGCGCGCTGACGATTTCGGGCGGCGCGGTGACGGCGGGCGTGGTGACGGTGGGTGATTTCACGGGTGGCGGCGGGTCGACGCTGACCGTGGCGGGCGGGCGGTTGGACACGATCGGCACGGGCGACCTGGACGTGGACTACGCGGCGACATTCAACGTGTCCAGCGGCACGGTGGGTGTGGACATGATCAACTTCGCCACGAATGGCATTTCCACGCTGAATCTCTCGGGTGGCTTGATCACGCTGGGCAACGATTTCAACGTGGGCGCGGGTTTTGGCGCCACGGGCATCGTCAATCAGAGCGGTGGTGCGGTGCAAATTGCCGCGGGGCAACCGCTGGTGCTGGGCGGGCAGGGCACCACGGGCAACCGCAACGGGCGCTATGCAATCACGAACGGCACGATCACGATCGGGGCGGGCAGCGACAATGGCGACATCGAACTGGGCGACACGGACGCGGCCACGGGGCGCGGCGTGTTTCATGTGTTGGGCGCGGCGCCCAGCGTGACGGTTGGGGACGACCTGGCGTTCTCCTCGCAAAACAATGGTGAGTTGCAGGTAACGCTGTGGAACGGGGCCATCGCCGCGATCAACGTGGGCGATGACGTGAACCTGAACGGCACGCTGACCGTGAGCAATATTGGCGCGGTGGCGGCCGGCAGCTACATGATCATCACCAATGCGCAGGGTGGTACGCATTCGATCAACGGGGCCTTCTCCACCACGAACTGGTCGGGCAGCGTGACTGGTCGCGTGGTGGTTTCGGCGCACCAGGTGGATCTGGTGTTCGGCCCGGTGATGTCCGTGCTGGGGACCAACGGCGCGGCGATTGCTGACGGGGACACGACGCCCACCACCGCGGACGGCACGCTGTTTAGCAACATCGTAGCCAACACGAGCTTCAGCCACACCTTCACCATCACCAACGTCAACGCCACCTATGCCTTGAGCCTGACCAACAATCCGGCGCTATCGTTGAGCGGGGCGACGAACTTCACCATCACCAGTCAGCCGGCGTCGAGCAACCTGAACGGGCTGACGGCGACGACCTTCACGTTGCAATTTGCGCCGGACGTGGTGGGGGTTTACACGACCACGGTGAGCATCGCCAACAATGACACGCAGCAGAATCCGTACGACTTCCGGGTGGTGGGCCACGCAGTGCTGGAGAGCGAGCCGACGCTGGCGTCGAGCAACCTGATCTTCACGGCGGTGTCGAACGCGCAGATGACGGTGTCGTGGAACAGCGGCAACGGGGCCAACCGGCTGCTGGTGGCGCGGGTGGGCGGCAGCGTGACCAACCTGCCCGTGGACGGCGTTGGCTACACGGCGAACTCCGTGCACAGCAACGGGGCGGCGATCGCCACCGGTGTGTATGCGGTGTATAATGCGTCCGGGACCAACGTGACCGTAACCGGGTTGTATCCGGGGACGACCTATTCGTTCGCGTTGTTCGAATACAATGGCGCCGCGGGCGGGGCCAATTATCTGACTTCGTCATTTACCACGGGCACGCAGGCCACGGTGACCTTTGCGCCCGTGATCACCGAAGGCACCAACGCCAATGTGACGATGTCCGAAAACGGGAGCCCTGTGCCATTCAGCCTGACGCTGCATGCCACGGATGCGGACACGCCGTACGGGGATGTGATCCAGTGGTCGGTGCTGGCGGCTCCGTTCTACGGGAGTGCTGCGGCCAGCGGTACGGGCGGCACGATGGTGGTGAGCTACGCGCCGGCGCGCTACTTCTCGGGAAGCGATTATTTCATCGTGATGGTGTATGACCAATTCAACAACATCGATTTGATCACGGTGAACGTGACGGTCACGGCGGTGAATCCGGCGGGCAATGTCTTCTATTTGTTCGAATAGGACGCGGGAGCGCAAGATGAAGGAAACGGGATACAGACTTCGAGGGCTGGCGGCGGCGCTGCTGGCGCTGGCGCTGGGCGCCGGTGCCGTGCGCGCCGGCGACGTACCGTTCATGGAAAGCTTCGACAATCTGTCCTCCGGCGCGCTGATTTCCCTCAATGAATGGGAGACGCTGCGCAACCAGGATGTGCAGGTGCAGGCGGCGGTCAAGTTCGCCGGGGCCAAGGCCGCGATTGTGGCGACGAATGCCGTGATGTGGAACGAATTCAACGATGCGACGATCACCAACGTGTGGATTGATTTTTACGCGCGGCAGCCGTATTCCACGAACAACACGCCGCCGGTGATCACGGGCAGCGTGGCGGCGGCCTTTTATATCGATACCGCGGGGGCGCTGCGTGTGTTGAGCAACGATACCTGGCTGACGTTGAGTACCACGGTGCCGTCCAACACCTGGCAGCGCTTCACGGTGAATCTGGATTACAAGGCCAGCCGGTGGTCCCTGTTCACGGCGGACGACGTGCCCAACCGGCTGCTGACGTCGGTGATCACCAATGTGCCGTTCGCGTCGATTTCGACGAACTCCTATTTTCAAGCGTTCCGGGTGAAGAATTGACATGAAGCCAGGGTTAAACATGCGGCTCGGCACAGCCTCGCCCTCCAGTGGGAGTGGAAGGGGCCGGCGCGTGTGTGCACTTTTGGCGGCCATAGCCATGCTGTGCGCGGCGCAGTTCGCGCGGGCCACCGAGCTGGTGCGCTACGACTTTGACGCCACGAACCTGGTGCCGACCAACGTATACGCGCTGGTGACGGCGTCGAATTTGGTTTACGTGGGGGGCGGGACGACGAACTTCCTCGTAGGCAATCCGGGGCAGTCTTTCCGCTCGACGCAGTGGCCGACGAACGCGACGCTGGGGGGCTACTTTGCGTTCTCGGTGACGGTGGGGGCGGGGTTCCTGCTCGATCTCGACAGTCTGGATTTTGATCATCAGTTGTCGACGGAGGGGCCCTCCTACTGGGTCGTGCGCTACAGTCCGGACAACGTGACCTACTATACCATGGGCGCGGCGGCGGCTGGCGGTTCCAACACATGGCACAGCGAGAGCGCGGCCGATCTGTATCCGCTGGATCTGGCAGGCACGGTGTACGTCCGGGTGTATGCGACCAACGCCTTGAGTCTGTCGGGGACCTGGCGCCTGGACAACGTGGTGCTCAACGGCACGGTGACGGTGGACGATGGGCGGCGGATGCTGCGGGCGCACGGATTCGATGGGGCGCACTCGGACAACTGGAACCACGCGACGAATGCGGGTGCGGGGTCCATTACGCGTTCCACAGGCAAGCAATGGACGGGCGCCCGGTCGTTGACGCTGACGGGTTCGGTGGCGGGAACCGCGGATCCCAGCGTGATTTTCGACAACGTCGTGCTGACGAATCTTCTGACCAACGTGGTGGGGGATGTGGAAGCGGTAGAGCTGGAGTTGGCGTTTGCGGCAGACAATCCGGAAATCGACGACGACTTCCACCTGGATCTGTCATACGACAACGGGGGGAGCTGGGCGGGCGCGGGCAGCGTCAAGCTGGTGGATGGTTTCGGCAATGCGGACGTGGAGTTTGGGGCGACAAACCTGCTTAATCCGGCGACGGTCACGCCCAATCCCTATGAGGTCACGCTGGGGCTGACGCAGACGCAGGTGGCGGTGCGGGTGCGCTTCGATGAAAGCGCGGCCAACAACACGGGCGATTCCTATTACCTGGACGACCTTCTATTGAGCGCGGTGCCGGTGCCGGCGACGAATGCACCCTCGACGAGCGTGTATAGCGGCTACGTGAGCGTGTCCTCCACCCAGGCCACGGTGAAGGCGCATGTGCGCGGGGGTTATCCCTACCCGACCATCATCATGCACTACGGGTTGTACGATGGCGGGACTAATGAGCAAACCTGGACCTATCACCGGGCGCTGGGCACCAACCGGTGGGGGCTGTTGACCACGACGCTAACGAACCTGACCCACGGCCAGCGGTATTTTTACCGAACCTTCGCGAGCAATGTGTACGGTACGGCCTGGGCGCCATACGCCACGAATGTCGTCACGCTCGCCACGCATTTGACCACGAACCGGGCATTGTATGTGGACAGTTTCGGCATTGCCTCGACGATGCCCGTGGCGGTGGACCGGGACGGCAACGGACTTTCGGACCGCTGGGAGATCCAGTATCTGGGCGGGGTGGGCAACAATGCCAATGCGGATGCGGATGGCGACGGCGTTTCCAACACGCGGGAGTTCATGGCGGGAACCGATCCCAACAGCAGCAACTCGATGATGAAGATTGCCAATGTCGACCTCAACTATGAGACCAATTCAAACGTGCAGATCTGGTGGGGCGGCGGCACGAACAACGGCCCGACGACCTTTGGCACGGTGGGCGATCTGCCGGTGCGCAATTACCGCGTCACCGTGGCGGCGAACGACATCACCAACGCGCGCACGGCACAGACGGCCGTACTCGACGGGCTGACGGGCGTGAACTCCTGGACGGATACGAATGCCGCGGCGCTCTACAGTTCGCGTTTTTACAACGTATCGGTGACCTATGCGGGCGGGGCCTATACGAACACGGAGGAGTGGGCGATGTTCGCGCAGGCGCGATCCAAGACCAACTCCTTCCTGATCTGCGTGCCGATCAACTACGGCACGAGCAGTTCGAACAACATCAGCGACCGCCTGGGGCTGGAGCTGGGGCGCGGGCTGCATCCGGATGCGACGCTTTCGCAGGCCGATCGTGTGGAGTATTTGCAGGCGGACAAGACGTGGAAGCAGTTCTACTTCGTGACCAACGGCAGCGGCACGCGCTTCTGGTATGACGCGGACCTGGCGGCGCCGGCGACGTTCACGGTGCCGGTGGGCCTGGGCTTCTGGGTGGTGCGAGGCACGGGGGTGGTGCTGCGCGCCAACACGGTGTTCACGGGCAGGACCTGGACGGATGGCACGGTGGCCTCGATCGCGCTGACCACAAACGACGGCAACTGGAATGTAATGGGCTGGCCATTGCCGAAGGCGCGCTGGCAGCGCAATCAGGGAACGCTCACCACGGCGTCGCCACTGGGCTTCGAGGCGCTGGCCACGGGCGGCATCAGCAACGGGGCGACGGCGTCGGCGCTCTATAAAGGTGACGAGCTCTGGGTCTGGGGCAACAACGAGTGGTACCGGTATTACTGGCTCATGGATCACATCAGCAGCACGCGCAACCTGCGCTGGTGGGACCGGTTCGTGCCAGACTACGCGAACTTCGCGCTCGAACCGGGCAAGGCCTATTACTACAAGCATGTGACTAATTTGTGGGGCGGGGCGAACTTCAGCTTTACGCCGGTACAGAATTGAATATTGTGGGACGACGCATGAAAAACGCTGCACATCGCAGGGCTACGGTACTCGCGGGTCTGTTGCTGGTCGCGCTGGGGAACCAGGCGCGGGCGACGGAGTCCATGGAGTCGTGGGCGGGGCCGGGGACGGCGGGGTGGTCGAATGATACGGCGGGGGCGTCGTTGAGCAATCCGGGCGGGTATCTGGATTTCAAGTTCAACGCGCAATCGGTCCCGGCGCTGGTGGAGGATCGTGCCTGGGTTGAGTTGCCTGGTTCGGTGTTGCTCACGAATCTGCAATTCCAGTTCCAGGCGGTCACCATGTATCCGAGCGCGCTGCGCGTGGTGTTTCATTCGCGGACGAACAACCACATCTGGCAATTGAATCTCACCGCACCGACGGTGGGGGCGTGGCAACCCTACGCGATTCCGATGGCCTACGGTCCCGGCTGGTTCATGGGGCCGGAGGGCAGCGCGGAGGCATTCGCCTTCGACCTGCTGCATGCCAGCCGCGTCTCGGTCTATGTACGCCGGCATGGCCATCCCGCCGAGCAGCATTACGCCCTCGACGATTTTACACTGCAGGGGCTCGCCATTCCGCCGGGCGATCGCGACGCGGACGGCATGCCTGACGATTGGGAATCGGGCTACGCGCTCAACCCGGACAACCCGGCGGATGCGGGCGGGGATGAAGACGGCGACGGGATGATCAATTATGCGGAATTTCGTGCGGGGACCGATCCGCGCGATGTGAACTCGGTCTTCACCGTGGAGATTGAGCGGGACGCCACGCCACCGGGCGCACCGGTGGAGGGCGTGGTGCTGCGCTGGAATTCGATTTCCAACCGCACATACGCGGTCTGGCGCACGCTGGATCTGGTGGACGGCGACTTGAATCCGGTGGACGCGGGCGTGCCCTCGACGCCGCCGGTCACCGAGTATCTTGCTCCCGTGGCGACCAATGAGGCGGCGGCTTTTTACATCATCGAAGTAGAGGAGCCATAGGGTGCAGCGATATATCGTGATGTTGTCCGGCGCGCTGGCCCTTGCGGCGTGTACGGCATGCCAGGTGGTGTCGCTGCAGACGCAGTATGCCCAGGAACCGCCCGTGCAGATTGCCGGGCTGGATCTGGCGGGCGGGGCGGACGTGCGGCTCGATCTTGCTTTTCGTGTACCGGTGCGGGCCACGATTCTGGTGAGCACGGCAGCGGACATGGAGGCGCGGCCGGTGGCGGTGGTCACTGGTGAATTTGACACGACGCTGAGCTGGGTGGATGCCGGTGCGGCGGCGGCGCCGGGGGTGCGCTATTACCGGGTGCAGGTGCAGACCGGCGCCTCGGCGTGGAAGAGCACGGACGAGTGGGCAATGTTCGTGCAGCCGCGCGAGGCCGGGCAGCGCTATCTGGTTTCCGTGCCCGTGGCGCTGGGCGCTGAAAATCGCCTCGACCGGCTGCTGGGGCGGCAACTCGGGTTGGGGCTTCACGCGGGGGCTTCCACCAATGATGCGGACCGGTTGGAACTTGCGACCGGCGAGGGGGCGTGGCGCGCGGTGTATTGGATGGAAGGGCCGGATGGCGTGGCGCGGTGGTGGAATGTGGAGGCGAATGCCGCGGCGGAAGATGCGATTGCGCCGGGGCAGGGATTTTGGATTCAGCGCGGCGCGGCCGCGGCGAAACAGGGCGTGCGTGGCGCTTTTTGGGGGCGGACCTATGCGCGGCCCTATGGGGCGGTGACGATCCGGCTGGATGAGAAGCGTGGAACGCCGTTCGGTTTGCCCGCGAGCCGTCCGTTGCAGCACCGCCGTGCCGATGTGGCGCAGCGCGTTGCGCCTTCGCCATTGGATCCGCTTGGCTTTGCAGTGGTTGGATCCGGCGGCAAGACGAGCGATCACCGGCGTGCCGATGAGAACGGGGATCAGATTTGGGTTTGGGAAAACAACGAGTGGAAGGGGTACTACTGGCTCATGGATCATGTGGGCGCCAAGTGGGACGGCCGGTGGTGGGATAACAAGGCGGCGGACTTTGCGGATTTTGCGCTGGAGCCGGGCGCAGGCTATTACTATCGCCACCGGGCCAACCAATGGGGCGGCGCGGATTTTGAATGGACGCCGCCATGATGTTTGCGAAGACCCTACGCATGTTTGCGTGCAGGCCGCCGGTGCTGTTGGCGCTGGGCTTGCTTTGCGTGATGGTCCGTTCCGCAGCGGCGGCCGTTGTGCATGAGCACACATGGGACAACCATCCCCATGCCTGGACGTCGATGTATAACGACGTGTCGCTCGGCTGGGACACCACGGGCGGCAATCCGAACGGCTGGATGCCCATTGTTTTTCCCCCCACGACCGAGCCGGAAATTGGCGTGGTCGAGTGGGAGGAGATCATCTACACCGACGCCAACGATTTTTTTGCCGGCAACTGGACGCCTGGGATGTGCGTGGGGTTCGACTTTTGGGCATCGAATGCGCTGCCGCAGAACGTACAACTGCAATTTGGCTCCACGAATGGCAATGTCTGGTCCTATGACGTGACGAGCCTGATCACGCAGACGCAGTCGTGGCAGACGATCGAGGTGTCCCTGGCGTTTTCGGATGCCTGGGGGCCGTTGCCGGGATTCGACGATGACGAGGAGCAGTTTCTGGCCGATCTGGCGGCGATCGACTGGATCGGCATTTACATTTTCCGTGAGGATGCGGGTGTGGAAATCTATGGCCTGGACAATTTTCGGTTGCTCGTGCCCGAGCCGGGGCAGCTGGCGTTGTTGTCTTCGGTGTTGCTGGGCGCCTTTTTCAATCGGAGGCGCAGGCGATTGGATTTTCCGCAAAAAGGCGCAGAAAGCGCAAAATAGCGCTGCGCCAGACCGGGATCACGCCTGACGGCGTGACTACAAACTGGGTAAACCGTTTGTAGTGCGCCCGTCAGGGCGCAGCCTCCGGCGGGATGGGCCAGAGGTCTTCGGTCGCCAGAGCTTCCACCGTTTGTGTGGGCGTGAGCACATCCGGTGCGGGGGGAGGCCGGGCGGCGGCTTCCGCTTCCAGGCGCCGGTTTTCCCATTGCGCCTGGAGGCGATTGGCGATCATCACGTCCTCGTCCGGCAGGTCGGTGGTGTGCGCGAGTGCGTCATCCAGAAGACCCAGCGCGCCCGCCATGTTATTGGTTGCGGCGAGCAGCGCGGCGTCGTGCAGGCGCGCGCGGAACCAGAGCGGTTCACCGGTTTTGGTATGGGCCAGGAGGCGCTCGATGATGTCGCGTGCTTCCTGTGTTTTTCCTGCCGCCACATAAATGCCGGCCACGGTGTCGAGGATTTGCGGGTCGTCCTTGTCCAGGGCCAGCAGTTGCGGCACGAGGGCCCCGGCTTCGGTCTGGCCGTCGGGCATGTGGCTCAAGCCGTAGGCCAGGTTGTTCAGCAGGACGCGATCGCCGGGATACCACTCCAGACCCTGACGCAAAATTTCCGTGGCACGGAGGTGGTTTTCGAGCAGGCGCGCGGATTCGGCGGCGATGATGAAGGTGAGTTTGTTGGTGGCACCGCGGGTAAGCGCCGCGTCCATCTGGGAATACGCATCGAGCACTTCCCAGCCGCCGCGTTTGAAGCGCACATAGCCGAGCATTTGGGCCCAGAGAAGATTGTCGGGTTCATTCTGGCGCAGATTTTTGAGCGCTTCGACCATGTCAAAATCTGCCTCGGGCTCGCCGTTGGCGGTTTTGAGATCGACCATCTTGCGATAGAGGGTGGTGGGCGGGCGCAAGGCGCTGGCGATGGCGAGGCGTGTGCAGGTGGTGGCCCAATCACGATCGCCGTCGGCCATGGCGCAGCGCAAACCCAGCAGATAAATCGGTAGCAGGCCGGCGGCGCGGCGGGTGGCGTCTCGCAAGGCCAAGGTGCCGGCGTTGGTCAAGCCCTGGCGGCGCAAATATTCCCCGGCGCGGGTGATCGTTTCGGCGGGGAACACCGGGCTGCCGGGGGCCTGCAACTCCGCGAGCATGTTCGTGGCGCGCGCCGGTTCGGTGCGCGCGGCATGGACCAGTTCGGCGAGCCACAGTTCCGGATCGTGCGGGCATTGGGCGCGGGCGCGGGCCAGCACGCCGGTGTCCACGCCGGTCAGGGCGACTTCCCAGCGGAGGAGGAGCGGCGATTCCGGCAGCAGTTCCGATGCGCGCACGGCGGCATCGCGCGCATCGGCGAGGCGTCCGAAGCGGCAGAGCAGGAGCGTGAGCTGGTTCAGTGCCACCGCGCGTTCGAGGGGATCGCGGCCCGTCTGTTCCCAGTTGGCGAGGCTGGTGGTGTTGCTGGCACCGCGGGCGGCGTAGCAGGCGAGCCAGGCTGTCATCATGGACTTCAGGAAGGGATTGGTGGATGCGGCGAGATTTTGGCGGAGCACGTCGGCATTTTTTTCGAATTGCGGGGCGGAGGGGACATAGGCCTGGTGCCAGAGATGCGACAGCTCCGCGGGTGGCAGCACAAAGCGCTGCGGGGTGTCGGCATGCACGGGCGGGTGCGCGAGGAGGACGGCGTGGCAGAAGGCATCGGCTTCCGTGAAGCGTTGGGTCACGAAGAGGGCTTGGGCGCGCAAGAGGTCGAGCTCGCGGATGTGGCGCGGGCGCGGTTGATCGATCAACGACAGGGCCTCGTCGGGAGCGCCGGTCTGGAGCAGGGCGGAGGCGAGGAGCGCGTCGGCCTGGGCCGAGCGCGGATAGCGGCGGTGAATTTCGCAGGCGGTGTGCAGGGCGGCCACGTTAAGCCGCAGGTTTACGGTGGCGCGGCCGAAGCGCAGGAGGGGCGTCAGGCCCGTATTCACGTCGGCCATGGCGGTGCGCAAGGTTTCGTAGACGTTCTGCCAGTCACCGGCGCGTTCATACATTTCCGAAAGCGCGAGGTCCACCGTGCGCGATTCATCCGGGGCATCCGTGGCGATTTGGCGCAGGGCGGTGCGGCTTTCCATGCGCCGCCCTGCCAGTTCCAAGGCGCGCGCGTAGAGGTAGCGCATCGGCGGGGTGAGGGTGCTCTGAGCGGCGCGCGTTTCGAATTCGCGCAGGGCGGCATCGAGGAAGCGTTGGCGGGCCGCCATCGACTGGGGGACGGGCGCGGCCATGGCGTTGCCCTCGGGAATCCAATCCAGCAGCGACCGCCATTCGGGGAAGAGGCGGCCAGCTTGGTAGGCAGAGCTCAAATCGATGGTGTTCATGGGGGTTGGCGAAGGGATGCCGAGCGAGCGGCGGCGGAAGGCAAACCACTGGTTCCCGAAGCGCGCGAGGGAGAGCGGCAGGGTGGGATGGGTGGGGTCGAGGGCGTGGATGCGGCGGTACAGATACCAGGCGAGATCGGGGCGGCCGAGCTCGAAGCATTTGTCGAAGAGCGGATAGATTGCGTCGGGGGAGCGCAAGCCGTCCGCGCAGAGGCGCAGCTGTTCGCGGAAGCGGGCTTCCCAGTCCGAGCCGGGGCGCTTAGAGGCCATGTAAAACAAGGGCTCGAGTACGCGCGGGTCCCCGGGCCACGTGGCCACGGCGCGGAGGGTGAGCCTTGCCACCTTGGGGGCCTGGTCGAGGTTCATGTAGGCTTCGATCGCCGAAAAAATCGACTCCGGTTTGCGATGGGGCTCGGGTGAATCGGTATCCGCGATGGCCTGCCATTTGCGGTGCTTGCGCAGATAGGGGTACATGAGGCGGACGCGGTCCATGTTGGGTTTCCAGCGCGCCGCGAGTTTGATGTTGTCGGCCACGCCATCGGGGTCGTCGCGGCGGAAGGCCATTACGGCGAGAATCATGGCCACGCGCGGGTTGGCGCGGCGAATTTCGTCGGGCAGGATTTGCACGATGGCGGCGGCTTCATCGAGGCGCTCGAGGGCCATCAGGGCATAGGCGCGCAGGACATCGCGTTCATGGATCTGGGTTTCGTCGAGCGGCCGCACGCGCACCGTTTCCGTGAGCACCTCGTTGTAGCGGCGCAGGGTCAGGAGCAGGCGGATGGATTTCAGATGCCATTCCGTATCGGCGGGATCGTGGATGAGCACGGTCTGGGCGAGATGCAGGGCTTCCTCGTGGTCGTCGGAGTCGTGGGAGGCGGTGGCGACATCCTTCAGGACGGCGAGCCGATTTTGCGGGCCGTTGCGGTAGAGCGTGAGCGTGAGCCAGCCGACGAACAGGACGACGGAGATGACTGCCCAACGGCTGCGGCGCAGGTGCCACCAGTCCGGCGGGTGCTCGATCTGGTGATCGAGGTATCCGTCCGCGTGCGGGGCATTGAGGCTCTGGCGCCAGCGCCGCCACAAGTTGATTTCGAGGTAGACCAAGAAGACGGCGGCAAGGACGATCAGCCCGGCGGTGTCGTGCAAATATTCAATTTGGGACATGTCGAAGAGGCGCGGCACGCAAACGACCATTGTGGCGATGCGCAGGATGTTCAGCAGCAGCGCCTGAAACAGCGCGGCCAGCACGGTCAGCGCGCATTCCCACAGGCGGAAGCGGTTCAGGAGGGCGAGGCCCCAGCCGAGGAGAAAGACGGTGGTGGCGGTGCGCATGCCGCTGCACCAGGTGGGGACTTCGTAGGTGCTGAAGCCGGTGCGCAGGACCAGGCCGTCGGCCCAGACGCGCACGTCGAGGCCCAGCAGGAGCCATTCGGTGCCGCGTACGGAGAGGTGTTGCATGGCGAGTTGCAGGGGGCCGAAGATCTGGCCGGGGATGGGGTGGGCCCAATAGAGCAGGAGCAGGGCGAGGGTGGTGTCCGGGCGGTGGCCGGCGGGCAGGCTCCAGCGCAGGCAGCCCCAGAGGATGAGCAAGATGCCGATCCACTCGGACTGTTGCACGCCCATGATCAGGCCCATGAGGACTAGGGCGGTGCCGGGAATGGCCACGAGGACGGAGGCGTGGGCGCTGGGGAAGGTGGACGGCAGGGCGTGGCCGGGCTTGGGGCGGAACATGAGCAGCAGGCAAAAGGCGAAGGTCAGGACGAAGCGGATCCAGCCATCCTGGGTGGCGGTGAGCTGGTTGAGGTGGAGCGCCAGCCAGAGGCCGAAGAGGCCGAGTGCCACGCACAAGACGGCGAGGCGCGAGGGGGGGAGTTTGCGACGGGCGGGCAGGGACGGATCGCGAGCGCTCATGGTTGCGGAGTGTAGCAGGAATGACTGGGAATGCCTATGATTGCGGTGAAACGATTATGGTGACGCAGGTTCGCCCCGCCGCGCGCTTCTTTTTGCCTTATCAGGGATAGATGAATAGAATACGGGAATTGGACGTCAGAGGGATGGTGGAACGAATAACCGCCGGAAGGATAAGGAATCGAATGAGCAAGATGACCTATGGATGGTTGCTGGCTGGCGCGGTGATGACGGTGGCCTTGGTGGGAACGGTGCGGGCCGAGGAGTCTGCCGCCGAAGCGGGGAGCACGAATGCGGTGGTCAGCGGGGAAGCGGCCGCGAGCGATGCGAAAGCGGATCACAAGCAGCGCAAGCAGGAGATGATGCTGAAGCGCTACGACAAGGATGGCGACGGGGAGCTGTCCAAGAGCGAAAAGAAGGCGGCGCGCAAAGACAAAAAGAAGATGGTGGAGAAGTACGACGCCGATGGCGATGGCGAGTTGTCGGACGAGGAGCGGTCCCAGGCGCGCAAGGGGATGAAGGAAGAATTCCGCGGCAAGCATGCGGAAGGCGACGATTCCAGTGAAGCCGGGACGGATGACGATGCTGACGGCGACGACAAGCCCTGAAGACTAACGGGCGGCGCACGGTCTAAGGCCCCGCGATGGCGATGTCCAGCGCGGGGCCTTTTTCTTGGCGTGAGTCAGCGCGTTGGCGCATAAAGTCTGCGAATTGCTGGACAAAGGCGGCATGCCTGGTCCCGTCAGCGGGGGCAACCGGCACCCCGTCTGGTGAGGTCTTGTATCCTGGGCTCGGGGATCTGTGAAACAGGTCTTCGCAAGCGAAACCCCTACAGCCATTTCCTTCCGGCTTTTCGGCTTGCCGCTCCGACGCTTCCCTTTATACTCCATTCCTTTGTGCGTGAACGAACCCGGTGCCGTCTGACGGTGTGGCCGGGTGGTGGAGAATTCCCATGGCTGAAGCCAAAGACCACGACCCCCTTTCGGATGCGTTGGAAACGCGTGAGTGGCTGGAATCGCTCGATGAAGTGCTCGAGCGGGGCGGCAAGGATCGCGTGGGCCAGTTGCTGCGCGAGCTTGCGTTGCATGCCTATAACCGTGCGGTGCGCATGCCGATATCCTCCAGCACGCCCTATATTAACTCCATCCCCTTCACGGAGCAGCCGCCTTATCCGGGAAACCGCGATCTGGAGCGGCGCATCAAGAACGTGGCACGCTGGAACGCCATGGCCATGGTGGTGCGTGCGAACCGTCAGAAAGAAGGCATTGGCGGGCATATTTCCACCTACGCCTCGGCGGCGACGCTATATGAGGTTGGCTTCAACCATTTCTTCCGGGGGCGCACGGAGAGCCACCCGGGCGATCTCGTGTATTTTCAAGGGCACGCGGCGCCGGGCATCTATTCGCGCGCGTTTCTGGAGGGGCGCCTTTCGGATCAGCATTTGAAAAACTTCAGGCAGGAATTGAGCACCACCCCCGGCCTGTCGTCCTATCCGCACCCGTGGCTGATGCCGGAATTCTGGTGTTTCCCAACGGTGTCGATGGGCCTCGGGCCGATTACCGCGATCTACCATGCGCGGTTCATCAAATATCTGGAAGACCGCGGACTCAAGGCGCCGTCCGATCAGAAAATCTGGGCATTCCTCGGCGACGGTGAGACCGATGAGCCGGAATCGCTGGGCGCGATCACGCTGGCCGCGCGCGAGAAGCTTGAGAATCTGGTTTTCGTGATCAATTGCAACCTGCAGCGGCTGGATGGCCCGGTGCGCGGCAACGGCAAGATCATCCAGGAACTCGAAGCCGCCTTCCGTGGCGCCGGGTGGAATGTGATCAAGGTTGTGTGGGGCAATGACTGGGATCCGCTGATCGAGAAAGACACCGAAGGCGCGCTCGTGCGCCGGATGGGTGAGGTCGTCGACGGCCAGTATCAGAAGTACATCGTCGAAAGCGGCGCCTACATCCGCCAGGATTTCTTTGGCAAGGATGCGCGCCTGCAGGAGATGGTCAAACATCTCTCCGACGAACAACTGCAAAAGATGCGCCGGGGCGGTCATGATCCGGAAAAGGTGTATGCGGCGTACAAGGCGGCGACGCTGGCGCGCGGCGCGCCGACGGTGATTCTGGCCAAGACCATCAAGGGGTACGGGCTGGGCGAAAGCGGCGAAGGCAAGAACATCACGCACCAGCAGAAGAAGCTCAATGAAACCGAGCTGATGGCGTTCCGCACGCGTTTCCAGATTCCGATTTCCGATCAGGATGTCGACGACCTGCCATTCTACCGGTTCCCGGACGATTCCCCGGAAATGCATTACATGCAGGAGCGGCGCAAGGCGCTCGGCGGCGGCTACCAGCCCACGCGCCACGCGCCGGTGTCGCGTCTCAAGACGCCGGGCGACGAGATGTTCAAGGAGTTTTGGGCGGGCACGGGGGATCGCGAGGTGTCCACGACGATGGCCTTCGTGCGCATGCTCACCAAGCTGTTGCGCGACCCGGCGATCGGCAAGCTGATCGTGCCGATCGTGCCGGACGAGGCGCGCACGTTCGGCATGGAGGCGCTGTTCCGCCAGTGCGGCATCTATTCGCACCTGGGCCAGCTCTATGAGCCCGTGGATAAGGACAATCTGCTCTACTATAAGGAAGCGCGCGACGGGCAGATTCTGGAGGAGGGCATCACGGAGGCCGGTTCGATGAGTTCGTTCATCGCCGCAGGCACCGCCTACTCCGTGCACGGCATCAACACGATCCCGTTCTACATTTACTATTCGATGTTCGGCATGCAGCGCGTGGGCGACCTCGTGTGGCTCGCGGCCGACAGCCGCTGCAAAGGTTTCCTGCTCGGCGCCACGGCGGGGCGGACGACGCTTTCCGGCGAGGGCCTGCAGCATCAGGATGGCAACAGCCACGTGCTCGCGCTGCCCGTGCCCAACCTGATGTGTTATGACCCGGCCTATGCGTACGAGGTGGCCGTGATCATGCAGCACGGCATGCACCGCATGTACGAAAAGGGCGACGACGTCTTTTATTACCTGACGCTGATGAATGAGAATTACGTGCAGCCGCCGATGCCGGAAGGCTGTACGGAGGGCATTCTGCGGGGCATGTACCGATTCCGCGCCTCGCCGCTGACTCAGACGACCCAGCGCACGCGCCTGCTCGGCAGCGGGGCGATCCTCAACGAGGCGATCAAGGCCGCGGAGTTGCTGGAGCAGCGCTACGGCGTGGCGGCGGACGTATGGTCCGTGACGAGCTACAAGGAACTGTACAAGGACGCCATCGAGGTGGACCGCTGGAATTTGCACCACCCCGACCAGCCGGCGCGGGTGCCCTATGTGACGCAGTGCCTGCGCGATGGGGCGGGGCCGGTGGTATCCGCCTCGGATTACATCAAGGCGCTGGCCGAAACCGTGGGCCGCTGGATTCCGGGGCGCTACACGGTGCTTGGCACGGACGGGTTCGGGCGCAGCGACGGGCGCGCGGAGTTGCGCAAGTTTTTTGAAGTGGATTCCCGCTACATCACGCTGGCCGCGCTCGCCGCGCTTGTGCGCGACGGTGAACTCGCGCCCGAGGTGGGGGCACAGGCGCTGAAGGATCTGGAAATCGATCCGGCAACGCCGAATCCGCTGACGGTGTAAAGGGGCGGGGAAACCGCGAATGAACGCCAATTAACGCGAATTCGGACGGGACCATGGCGACGGATTTTAAAATTCCCGAGTTGGGCGAGAACATCAAGACCATCCAAGTGGTCAAGGTGCTGGTCGCGGTTGGCGATGCGATTGCGGTGGATCAGCCGGTCGTGGAGTTGGAAACGGACAAGGCCACGATGGAGGTGCCATCGAGCGTGGCAGGTAAAGTCAGTGCGATCCACGTCAAGCCGGGCGATGAGATCGGCGTGGGGCATGTCGTGCTGACGGTGGAGGGGGCGGTGCAGGCGCCTGCGGCTCCAACGCCTGTGCCGGTTCCCGCGGCGGCGCAGGGCGTC
The DNA here is from genome assembly GCA_945949405.1 of Kiritimatiellales bacterium. Lineage (GTDB taxonomy): Bacteria > Verrucomicrobiota > Kiritimatiellia > UBA8416 > JAIOPI01 > JAIOPI01. The sequence continues at coordinate 10,263 of CAMFEP010000002.1, read as the reverse complement.
GAGGCCGACGCCCCTCCCGTTCCAACGGTGCAAGCAGCTCCCGCCGCGGTGCCCGCGGCCAGCGGCGTTCCCACGCGTGGTGAATTTGTGATTCCCGAACTGGGCGAGAACATCAAGACCATCCAGGTGGTCAAGGTGTTCGTGAAGGCGGGCGATACCGTGGCCAAGGATCAGGCCGTGCTCGAGTTGGAGACGGACAAGGCCACCGTGGAGGTGCCATCGTCGGTCAGCGGTGTGGTGAAAGAGGTGCGCGCCAAGGTGGGCGACGAGCTTACGGTTGGCAGCGTCGTGTTTGTGTACGAAGGGCAGGGGATCGCTCCTGCGGCGGCGAAGCCCGCGATGCCTGCGCACGTCGCAATGCCGCAGGGCGCCGTGGCCGGCGCCCCTCCCGCAGCATCCGCACTGAAAGCCGTCTCGGCCCCCATGGCATTGCCGCCGCCGTCCACGGGTAAACGCGTTCCGGCGGCGCCGTCGGTGCGGCGGTTTGCGCGGGAGATTGGTGTCGACGTCAATCAGGTTTCCGGAAGCGGGCCGTATGGACGTGTATCCGTGGAGGACGTCAAACAGTTTGCGAAGGCGCTGATTCAGGGGCGGGCGGCTGCGCCCGCGGCGGCGGGAGGAATGGTTTCTGTGGCGGCGCTGCCACCGCTGCCGGATTTTGGAAAATTTGGCGACATCAAGCGCGAGAAGATGAGCGTCATCCGGCGCAAGACCGCCGAGCAAATGGCCTTGAGCTGGTCGCAAATTCCGCATGTGACGATTTTCGACACGGCGGACATCACCGAGCTGGACGAATTGCGCAAACGCTACGCCGAGCGCGCCGAGGCGGCGGGCGGAAAGCTGACGATGGCGGTGATGGTGATCAAGGTTGTGGCGCAGGCGCTCAAGGTGTTCCCCAAATTTAATGCGTCGATCGACATGGCCACGCGCGAGATTGTCTTTAAGAGTTATTGCAACGTCGGCGTGGCCGTGGATACCGAGCGTGGGCTGATGGTGCCGGTGATCAAGGATACGGAGCGCATGAACATGCTCCAGATCGCGGCGGCGCTGGCGCAGATCGCGGAGAAGGCGCGCACGGGCAAAGTGACGGTGGCGGACATGGAAGGCGGGACCTTCACGATCACGAATCTGGGGCGGACCTGTGGCGTGTATTTTACGCCGATCATCAATTATCCCGAAGTGGCGATTCTGGGCATCGGGCGGGCATTCGACGAGACCGATCCGCGCACGGGAAAATTGCGCAAAAAGATGCCGCTGTCACTGTCGTTTGATCACCGGATCATCGATGGCGCGGATGGCGTGAAGTTTTTGGGATGGATCATTGAGGCATTGGCGGAGCCGCTGGTGTTGTCGTTGGAAGGGTAGGAGTTGCCGAATGTAGGGGCGCCGCTGGCCGGCGCCCGCGGGCGTCGCAAGCGACGCCCCTACAAGAAATGCACATGGAAACCATTACCACACAAGTGGCCGTGATTGGGGCGGGGCCGGCGGGGTATCCGGCGGCATTTGCGGCGGCGGACCACGGCATGAAGGTGGTGCTGATCGATCCGGAAATCAATCCGGGTGGTGTGTGTCTCTATCGCGGCTGCATTCCCTCCAAGGCATTGCTGCATGTGGCGGAGGTCATCAATGCCGCGCATGAGGCGGAGGCATTTGGCCTGACGCTGGGGGCGCCGAAGCTCGACGTGGACAAGCTGCGGGCCTGGAAAGATTCGGTGATCGCCAAGATGACCGGCGGGCTGGCGCAGTTGCGTCTGGCGCGCAAGGTCACGCCGGTGCAGGGGCGGGCGGTCTTCGAGGATGCGCATACGCTGACGGTGCAGACCGTGCAGGGCGAGACGCGCCGCATTCAATTTGAGCATGCCGTGATCGCGACGGGGTCGCGTCCGGTGAAAATTCCGATTGCGCCGGATTCGCCGCGCGTGATGGATTCGACGGGCGCGCTGGCGCTGGCGGACATTCCCAAGCGGATGCTGGTGGTGGGCGGCGGGTATATCGGGCTCGAGCTGGGCCAGGCCTACAGCACATTTGGATCCAGCGTCTGCGTGGTGGAGATGCTGCCGCAATTGTTGACGGGCGCGGACCGCGATCTGGCGCAGGTGTTGATTCAAAAGCTCAAGAAGCAATTCGCGTCCATCTGGCTGGAGACGAAGGTGCTGGAGATTCAGGACACGGGCAGCGCCGTGCGCGTGGTGATGGAGAGCAAGGACGGCAAGCGATTCGAAGAGCTTTTCGACCGGGTGTTGATTTCCGTGGGGCGGCGGCCGAACACGGAGAATCTGGGTTTGGAAAAGACGCGTGTGAAGGTGGACGCCAAGGGGTTCATTGTGGTCGATCCGCAGCGCCGCACGGATGAGCCGTCGATTTTCGCGATTGGGGACGTGGCGGGGCAGCCGATGCTGGCGCACAAGGGCACGCACGAAGCGCACGTGGCGGCGGATGCGCTGGCGGGGAAGAAGACGGTTTACGATCCGGCGGCGATTCCCGCGGTGGTTTTTACCGATCCTGAAATTGCCTGGTGCGGGCTCACGGAAATTGAAGCGCAGCAAAAGGGCATCGCGGTGAAGGTGGCCAAGTTTCCATGGGGGGCATCAGGGCGCGCGACGACGCTGGGGCGCAACGACGGCTTGACCAAGATCATCATCGATGAGGCCAGCGGGCGCGTGCTGGGCATGGGGATTGCCGGCCATGGCGCGGGTGAATTGATCGCCGAGGGGACGCTGGCGGTGGAGATGGGCGCGGTGGCGGAGGATTTGGCGCTGACGATTCATGCGCATCCGACGTTGTCCGAGACGTCGATGGAAGCCGCGGAGTCTTTCACCGGCCACGCCACGCATTTTCTCGGCAAGGTGCGGTAAGATTCCAAATGGCGAATGACGATCCCTGACCTCTTGCTTTGCGGCCAGACGGATTTTGCCGCAAAAAAGCACAAAAGGCGCAAAAATAGACGGCCCTATAGCGCCGTCCATGGTCTGTGAATCCACTACAGTGGGTGCATTGGGGTTGAAAATGGCGATGCGCGCGCACGTTTTTCAGCATGTTTCCTTTGAGGGGCTCGGGAGTATTGCGGGTTGGCTTACGGCGGCGGGATGGACAATATCCGGGACGAGATTCTACGACGACCCTACACGCCCCAAGCTGGATGAAGTGGATTTTCTGGTGGTGATGGGTGGGCCGATGAGTGTCAACGATGAGGCGCGGCGGCCGTGGCTCGCGCAGGAGAAGCGGTTCATTCGGCAGGCTATTGAAGGCGGAAAGCCGGTGCTGGGGATTTGTTTGGGGGCGCAGCTGATTGCGCGTGCGCTGGGGGCGCGGGTATATCCCAATCGCGAGAAGGAGATCGGCTGGTTTCCGGTGCAGGGGGTTGCGTCTGCGCGGGGTGAACTGTTTCAGTTTCCTGAAGCCATGGAGGTTTTCCACTGGCATGGGGAGACGTTCGATCTGCCGCCCGGCGCGGTGCATCTGGCGCGCAGCGAGGGGTGCGAGAATCAGGCGTTTCAGCTTGGGCGGTCTGTCATTGGCCTGCAGTTTCATCTCGAGACCACGCCGGAGGGTGCGCGGGAGCTGGTGGAAAATTGCCGGGAGGAGTTGCGGCCGGCGCGGTTTGTGCAGACGGAGACCGAGATTCTTGCGTCGGGGGGCGAAAAATACCGGGCGATCAATGGGGTGATGGCGCGGGTGCTGGCGTATTTGTGCGGGTGAGTGGCTTTGATTCCCTTTTTACTCTAGTTCTTTAACACTCTGGGGGTCCGGGGGCGATGCCCCCGGAGAAGCGAAGATTGTGGGGAGGGGACAAGTTGCCAATCACGCTGCACGAGCTGTTGCGGAAACGCCTTACGGCGTCACTACGAACGTTGGGGTCGGGGGCAGCCTCCTGCGCGAGGATGTTACGGAGGCCAAGGCGACCCCGGCTACAGCAGAGGGGAATCGGTTTCATGGGGTCTCCATGATTTCCAAACAATCGGGCGCTTCACCCGCCTTCGCCAAGGCTACGGCGGGCAAGCAGAAGCGCCCCTACAAGCGCATTGTGATGATTTGACGGGGGACGTGGGATTTGTGAGGTGGGGGCATGAAGATTTCCGGCATTCATCACGTGGCGATTATTTGTTCCGACTATGGGCGGTCGAAGCGGTTTTATACGGAAGTGCTGGGGCTGCGGGTGGTGGCGGAGACGTATCGGGAGGCGCGGCAGTCGTATAAATTAGATCTGGCGCTGGCGGATGGGGCGCAGATTGAGTTGTTTTCGTTTCCGGGGTCACCGCCGCGGGCGTCGTATCCGGAGGCATGCGGGTTGCGGCATCTGGCGCTGAAGGTGGCGGATATTGCGGGGTGGGTGGCGGAATTGGAACAGCGCGGCGTGGTGGTGGAGGCGGTGCGGGTGGATGAGCTGACGCAGAAGCGATTTACGTTTTTTGCGGATCCGGATGGGTTGCCGATTGAGCTGTATGAGAATTGACGATTTTAGATTGCCGATTGCCGATTGAGGAGGGGAATTGGCGAATCAAGGCTCCAGGCGCACGTCGAGGCGGTAGAGGGTGGCTTCGGCGAGGGTTGCCGGGGACGTGTGGGTGTTTTCGGGTGGGGTTGCTGGGAGGTTGGAGGCGACTGTCAGGAACGGCGTGGTGATATTGGTTCCGTGCCATACGGTATAGAGCCGTCCCGGCATGCTGGGCCAGGACAGCACATGCGAATCGGGGGACGGTACGTCGACTTGGGTGATTCCGAAAACACTGGCGGGGTTGGTGGCGTCCGTGCCGGCAATTTGTTCCCCAAGGTCGGACATGCGGTCATGGTCGCTGTCCGTGGTGGGGTGCAAGTATTCATACGCGCCGATGTCCCAGGTGTTGGTGCCGTTGGCGTTGCCATCCAGCGGCCGCGAGATACCGTCGCGATCCAGTGGGGCCGATGGTTGTGCGGTGCCGACGTCGATGGCGGGGCTGTTGGTTTTGAGACGATAGTCGCGGGTCCCGAGGTCGACGAAGAGGTTGGCGGGCGTGGCCACGATGGAATGGGCGTCGAAGCCCGCCGCCCGCCAGGCGGTGAGGGTGGTGCGGCTATTGTCGTTATCCAGTGAGAACCGCGTGGCCACGACGTTGTAATCGCAGGCGAAGCCCTGTAGCGCCGGGGTGGGGATGACGATGCTGCCGTCGGCCGAGCCGGGGTGAAAGAAGACGTTGTTAAAGACCCGGTTGCTGACGCAGCCGGAGGCGGCGATGTTCAGGCACCATCCGCCACCTTGCGCCATGAGTATGACGTTGTTCAGGAACCAGTTGCGCTGCGACGCCACGGCGGCGTCGCCGTGGAAGACGGCGATGCCGCTGTTGTTGGGGGTTGCGAAGAGGATGTTGTTGCGGACGATGGTATCGGTGACGCCGTCCATGTTGATGCCGGCGCCGCCGGTGCCGTTGTCGTGGATCAGGTTGTTCTCGATGAGGCCGAAGGACAGGGTGCCGTCATAGACCCAGGGCGTTCCGTCCGGCGGTGGCACGCTGGCATCGCCGTTCAGGTGGATGCCGGCATGGGTGTTGTGGTGGCACTCATTGTTGCGGATCACGAAATGGTCGCTGCTGTTGTTGTAGTAGATCCCGTGTTCGCCGTTGTTGAGGGACGTGTTGTCCTCGATGACGATGTCATAGCAGAAGGGCGTGAAGATGCCGGTGGACTGGGAGTTCGAGATCGTGTTGCCGCGGATGGTGACGAACTGTGCGGAGCGCGCGTCGATGCCGTAGCGCGGCGAATTGAAGACATGCAGGCCTTCCACGATGACATTGGAGACCACGCCGGAGCCTTCGTAGGTTTCGATTTCGACCACGCCGGTGCGTTTGTTCGCGGGGCTGGGCGTATTCAGGATCACGGTGGCGCCGGCGTCGGGCCGCAAGATAATCGGGGCGTCCGGGGTGCCGGAATTTTCGAAGCGCACGCCGACGTAAGTGCCGGAGAGGACGGCGACGATGTCTCCTGGTGTCGTGGCATCGACGGCGCGCTGGATGGTGGCCCAGGCGTTGCTGCGGGTCAGGCCGCTGTTGGCGTTGTTGCCGGTGGTGGCGACGTAGTAGGTGGCGGCTGCGCATGATGCCGCCCAGGCGTGGAGCAAGGCTGCGGTGAGGCAGCCGGTGAATGTGGCGCGGGGGGGCATGTGATTGGTCCCAAGGGTTCATTATAGCCCGGCGGGGTTGGGGGCGGCAAGGGTGGGGAAGGGCAAAGGGCAGACGCAGCTACATTGTGTACCTTTGGTTGTGTCGTCCTGGTTTCCGTTTGACACCTTTCCGGAAGGAATCTCTCGCGGAGACGCGGAGATCGCGGAAAATTTGGTGTGGGCTCGAATCGCTGAGCCTCCTACGCCTGGAGGCTTCGGACGGCCAAGGAGGGCGATTCGAGCCCACGGATGCCAATTTCGGCCCGAACCGGCCTCTCACCGGTTCGGGCAGGAAAGAATAATGATCCGCGGCCTCTGCGTCTCCGCGAGCGCTTTCCGTGCCGAATGTGTCAACCTACAGCCGGACGGGACAAAACCGCAGATTGACGAATCATGAACAGCAGAATGGCCAAGGAATCGGAACTTCGCCGATCGTCATTCCTTGTTCGATATTCTGCGGTTCCTTCTGGTTGGGTAGAGTCCCGAGTCATAGACGCGACGAGAGATCAGATGCCCGTGCGCGGAGCGCCCGGGCCACCTTTCGGCCTGGGCGCTACAGGGCGGCGAAGTCCATGTCTTTGGCGGCTTTGAGTTCGTCGGGGCGGTTGACAGGGGCGGTGAGGGGTGCGGCTTTGAGTTCGTCGGGATTGGTGGCGGCCTTCTCGGCGATTTCGCGCATGGCGACGATGAAGGCGTCGAGGGTTTCCTTGCTCTCGGTTTCCGTGGGCTCGCACATCAGGGCTTCCTTCACGATCAGCGGGAAATAGACCGTGGGCGGGTGGAAGCCGTAATCCATCAGGGCTTTGGCGATGTCCATGGCCGAGACGCCGTGCGCGACCTGTTTGCGCGCGGAAAGCACGAACTCGTGCATGCAGGTGCGGTTATAGGGCAGGTCGTAGACATCCTTGAGGTTGTGCATCAGGTAATTCGCGTTCAGCACGGCCATCTCGCTGGCTTCGATCAGGCCTTCGCGGCCGAGGGAGAGGATGTAGGCATAGGCGCGCAGGAGGATGCCGAAATTTCCATAGAACGGCGCGATGTAGCCGATCGAGTTTGGGTAGTCGTAGTTCAGGAAATACGTATTGTCGCGGCGCTTTTCGACGCGGGAGATGGGCAAAAATTCGGCGAGGTGTTCGCGCACGCCGACGGGCCCGGCGCCGGGTCCGCCTCCGCCGTGCGGGGTCGCGAAGGTCTTGTGGGTGTTGATGTGCATGACGTCGATGCCGGCGTCGCCGGGGCGGAATTTGCCGAGGATCGCATTGAGATTGGCGCCGTCGTAATAGACCAGGGCGTCATGGGCGTGGGCGATTTCCACGACGCGCGCGATGTGACTGTTGAAGATGCCGAGGGTGTTCGGGTTCGTCAGCATGATCGCGGCGGTCTTGTCCGTGATCGTGGCGGCGAGGGCGTCGACGTCGAGCATGCCGGTTTTGGCATCGGTGGGGATGGCGCGGGTGGTGTAGCCGGCGATGGCGGCGCTGGAGGGGTTCGTGCCGTGGGCTTCATCGGGGATGAGGACCTCGGTCTTGACGTTGCCTTTTTTGCGGTGATAGGCGGCGACGAGCATGATGCCGGTCAGTTCGCCGTGGGCGCCGGCGAGGGGCTGGAGGGTGAAGGCGTGCATGCCTGTGATGCCGATCAGCAGCTTTTCCAGCTCATAGAGTACGGCGAGGGCGCCTTGCACGAGCATGCCGCCATAGCGGAGCTGGGGCAGAAACGGGTGCAGGCCGGCGAAGCCCGGCATACGCGCGACGACTTCCATGGCCTTCGGGTTATACTTCATCGTGCAGGAGCCGAGGGGATAGAAGCCGGTGTCGATGCTGTGGTTGCGCTGCGACAGGGCGATGAAGTGGCGCATGATGTCGAGTTCCGACAACTCGCAGAGGGCGGCGTCCTTGCCGCGCCGGTACTGTTGGGGGATCGGCGCGGGCGGGGGCACGTCGCTGGCGGGCAGGGTGACGCCGCGGCGGTTGGGGATGGATTTTTCGAAGATTACCGACATGAAAAGACCCCGGCATGGGGAAACCGCGAATGGGCGCGAATGGGCGCGAATGGGAACTGGCTATATTCGCGTGTATTGGCGTTCATTCGCGGTTTTCTATTTCCTTAAAGCGGCTTCGAGTTCCTCGGCGAATTTTCCGATTTCGTACTTCGTGCGTTTCTCGGTGACGGCGACGAGCATGTAGTTTTCCATGCCTTTATAAAAGCGGCCGAGGGGCAGTCCGGGGGCGATGCCGCGTTCCACGAGGGTACCCACCAGGTCGCCGGTGTCGACGGGGACGCGGATCGTGAATTCATTAAAGGTCGGGCTCGACTCCATGACTTCGACGCCGGGGATTTGTTTGAAGCGCGATTTGGCGTATTGGGTTTTCGCGTAGCAGAGTTCGGCGACTTCCTTGAGGCCGGTCTTGCCCACGAGGCTCAAATAGACATGGGCGCGCAGGGCGCAGAGGGCCTCGTTGGTGCAGATGTTCGAGGTGGCCTTGTTGCGGCGGATGTGTTGCTCGCGGGCCTGGAGCGTGAGGACGAAGGCTTCACGCCCGTTGCGATCCGTGGTGCGGCCCACGAGGCGGCCGGGCATTTTGCGCACGAGGTCGCGGGTGGTGGCCATGAAGCCGAGGTAGGGGCCGCCGAAGCTCAAAGGGATGCCGAGGGACTGGCCTTCGCCGGTGGCGATGTCCACGCCGATTTCGCCAGGGGATTTCAAGAGCGAGAGGGCGATGGGATAGACGGACTGGATCACGAGGATGCCGCGCGCGTGGCAGGCTTCGACGATGTCGCGGTGGTCATCCATGACGCCGAAGAAATTCGGGTTTTGGAGGACCACGGCGGCGGTCTGATCGTCGAGGGCGGCGAGGATCTGGTGGCGGTCGGACTGGCCGTGGGTCACGGAAATTTCGGCGAAGCGGATCGAGAGGTTGGCGGTGTAGCAATCGAGCATCTTGCGATAGACGGGGTTCACGCCGCCGTCGACGATGATGCGGTCGCGCCCGGTGGCGTGCAGGGCCATCTGGCAGGCTTCGCAGAGGGCGGTGCCGCCGTCATAGAGCGAGGCGTTGGACACGTCCAGGCCGGTGAGGCGGCAGATTTGGGTCTGGTATTCGTAGATGGCTTGCAGCGTGCCCTGCGAGACCTCGGGTTGATAGGGGGTGTAGGCCGTACAAAACTCGCTGCGCGACGTGATGGCGTCCACGGCGGCGGGGATGAAGTGGTCGTAGAAGCCGCCGCCGAGGAAATTAACGAGGTGCGAAAAATTGCGCTGCGAGAGGGCTTCCAGCGCGTTGAGGACTTCCAGTTCCGATTTGGCCGAAGGCAGGTCGAAGGATTTGGGGCGGAGGGCGGCGGGGATGTCCGCGAAGAGGTCTTCGACGCGCGCGACGCCGCAGGCCTTCAGCATTTCCGTGCGTTGTGCGGTGGTATTTGCGACGTAACTCATGGGGAGAGAAGAGCGGCTCGGCGCAGCCTCGCCCTCCAGGGATCAGGCATCAATTAGTGGTTTGCGGTTTCCTTGTCGTAGGCGGCGGCGTCCATGAGGTTGGCGAGGGCGGCGGGGGTGACGCCGGAGAGTTTGATGATCCAGCCGTCGCCGTAGGGGTCGCGGTTGACGGTTTCGGGCGTGTCGTTCAGGGCGGCGTTGACTGCCTGGACTGCGCCGGCGACGGGGGCGAAGAGATCGCTGGCGGCCTTGACGGATTCGATGACGCCGAATTCGTGCCCGGCTTCGAGTTGCTTGCCGACCTTGGGCAGTTCGACGTAGGTGATGTCGCCGAGCGCGGTTTGGGCGTAATCGGTGATGCCGACCACGGCGATGCCGCCTTCGAGCCGCACCCATTCATGGGATTTCGTATAGCGCCGGTCATTCGGTGTCATCAGCAAGTCCTCCAGACGGGGCATTATTCAGGGAAATGGGGGCGGAGTCAAAAGAGAAGGGAGGGGAAGGCGGGGCGGAAGATTGGAGGATTGGAAAATTGGATGATTGGGGCGAGGGCGGCCAGGCGGCCGCCCCTCGTGTGCCCGGCATGGGTCTGAACTTGTGAACTGAAAGGAGTTCATCGGGGTTGATAGCGACAACCGTAGCCGAACTGCAAAGCGTAGCCCCGAGGCGAAGCTGAAAGAAGCAGGAGGCAAAT
>CAMFEP010000001.1 GCA_945949405.1 Kiritimatiellales bacterium | reverse complement strand
GATGTTGTCGAAGTAGTTGCCCCGGAATTCCTGCCCGGCCGCCTGTTCGTTGCTCACGTTTTCGTACCACCCCAGCCAGATGCGGACGTGCACGGCTGTCGGCGGCAGGACGGCGGTGATCGTCGCGGCCTCCCACGTCGCCGGGTCGTTGTCCGAGGCGAAGTGGCTTTCGCGGGGCCATCCGAGCGAGATGATTTCCTGATTGGCCGGGTTGTAGAAGGTGACCTGGCCGAACACCATGGTGTCCACCAGCGGATCGAACGCCGACGAGACGCGGTTGTAGTGGAAGGTGAATACGAATCGGGCCGTGCCGTTCGTGATCGCTTCCCGGTAGCGCGCGAAGTCGAGGTAGGGGGGGCCTTGACGGTTGAATACGTCGTGGTAGACGGCGTAGTTCGATTCCCAGGGGCGTGTGGTGGAGCCCGCCTCCATCATGAGATTCCCGCGCATGGGCCGCAAGGTGCCGTCCTTGCCAACGTTCACATAGTTGTGGCCGTCCCAGTCCCACACGATGTAGGGAAACCCGGGGCGCGGGGTGATCGCGTCCTCGAAGTCCATGTTCTCGCCGATCCAGTTGGTGCCGCCAATCGCGACGAAATCCAGCCGGGTGGTGAAACTCTGGCTGTCGGGTGCCCACGCGTCGCCGAACGCGTTGGAGGCGTAACCGCGGTAGTAGTAGATCCGCACGTCGGCGAGATCGCCGAGGGCCGCAGCCAGCGGACCCGCCGGCTGCCAATCCAGCGCGATGCCGGCATCCCAGCCAGCCTGGTTCGTACCGCCATCCTCGTCGCCCCAGTAGATCCACACCTGGGTTGGCGCCGCGCCGGTGGAGAGCAGATCCACCTGCGCCATAGCCCCGTGAGCCGTGATCGACGTGGGGCCCGCGTTGATAATTTCTGGCGGCGCTGCGCCTTGCGCATGTGCCGGCAGCTCTCCGCACCACAACCCGAGCAGCACCGCCGCCCACACCAGACTACTGCGTCCGCGAATCTTACCTTCCGTTCTCGATCGCTCAGAACAGAAAGACGGGATAGACGGGATGTACAGGATGGCGAGTCGGCGAACCGACGCAGCCCCCGACAAATGCGCCATGCCATGATTGCCGTCGATCAACTGCAATCCTGTAAATCCTGTACATCCCGTCCAACCGAACGGTCGTTACTTAAACTTGATCACGGTAACGGCGGGCAGCGGCACGTTGTACGTCACCGTGTTGTCCGTACTGCTCGAGGCCAGGTTGGCGTTGCCCGCCGCCGCGTGCGCCCGACCCGCGTCGATCGTTGCGATCACCGAGCCGTCGACCGTCATGCCGCTCACCGCCACGTTGTAGGTCGTGGGACCGCCGCTGACCACCGCCGTCGTCGCGCCCGCCGTCCCGCCCAGCGTCACATCGCCCGTCACGAAATCCGCCACCGCCGCGCTGAACACCACCGTGAAGTTGATCGTGGCCCCGCTGGTCGGGTCCGCCTGCCCCACCGCCTGGTCAATCGTCACCGTCAGCGGCGTCACGTATTCGTACGCGCCGATGTCGGGCGAGGCGTCGCGGGTGATGCCGTCGAAATCGAGCGCGGGGGCGCCCGTGGCCGTGCCGGCGTTTTTGCAGGGACTGCCCGAGGTGAGGTGGAAGTCGCCGCCGGCAGCATTTTCGAACAGCGGATTGGCCACCTGCATGTTGGCGGTGTTGACGGTGGCGCTGAAGTTGCCGAAGGTCCCGCCACCCGCCCAGTTGCAGTAGCTCATGTCCAGCGTTTGCGACGTCCCGCTGTCGGCCTGGGTGTAGACATCCGGGCCGCTGCCGCTCCCAATCGTGTTGTTCAGCACGATGCAGTTCTTCACCACGAAGGTCACCGGCGTGACGCCCTGACTGCCCAGTTTGAGACCGCCACCGCGCCGTCCGGCATAGTTGCCGTGGATCGTGCAGTTGACGAGGGTGTAGGAGTTGTCCTTCAGCCAGGCCCCGCCCCCGTCACCGCTGCCGGAAACGCCGCACACGTTGTCGAAGAAAACGGAGTTCAGGATGGTGCCCGATACGCCGGCGGATGCGCTCTGCGCCCACAACCCGGCGCCCTGGCCGCCGCTGGGCGTCCCATTGCTGACGAACCGACAGCTCTCGATGGTCGCCGGCGTGCTGTTCAAATATAGGCCGCCGCCGTTCAGCGCCCGGTTGTCCGTGAACACGCAGTTGGCCACGGTGACCGTGGACGCACTGGCGCTCAAGCCGCCGCCGTTGCCCGTCGTGCTGTAACCGCCCAGCACCGTGACCCCGTCCAGCACCACGCCCGTCAGGCCGCTGGCATAGAGCACATTCACCGCGTTGTCGGCGCGGTTGCCCCAGCCCGACGTGTCGTCACCGTTGAGGTCGCCCGAAAGGATCGTCGTATTCGCGGCCCAGTCGCGTCCGCTGCGCGCAGACTCGGTTCCGGCGAACCCGCCGTACAGCGCCACGTCGCTCTTCAGATTGAAGCGATCCGTCGTCAGCATACCGGGCTTGTAGGTCCCCGCCGCCACCCAGAGCTCGTCGCCGCTGATGGCCGCACTCAGCGCCGTGTCCAGATTCGTAAAGGCGTTGGCCCAGCTGGTGCCGTTGTTCGCGCCCGTCGCGTTGTCGTTGACGTACCGGTAAATGGACACGTAGGCGCCGCTGAAGGCCGTGTTGGCGCTGCCCACGACCGCGAGCGTCTGGTCAGCCGGGGCGTGATAGCCCGCAAGCGCGTTGAAGTGCACCGTGTAGCTGCCTTCCACCGCCGCCGTCGCCGCCTGGTCGCCCGTGCCGCTCAATGGCGTCGTGTATTCCGGCGGGTACGACGTGATCGTCCACGACGCCGTGTTCGGCGTGACATCAATCGAGAGCGTGCCATAGGTCTTCAAGACATACGTCCCACTGAACGCGGTGTTGTTGTCCTCGGTGACGTCAAGTGTCTGCGACGCCGGCGTGTGGTAGCCCGGCATGGTCCCATACTGCACGGTGTAGCTGCCCGCCGCCGCCACGGTCACGCCCAGATCCCCGGTGCCGTTGGTTGGCCCGGTGTAGTACGCCGGATAGCTCGTGATCATCCACGTGCCCGTGTTGGGCGTGACGTCGATGGACAGTGTGCCGTACAGCGCATAACGCACAATCACGATGCCGGAACCGCCCGCGGCGCCCACGCCCGTGCTGCCGTTGAACCCGCCGCCACCGCCGCCGCCACCGCGATTCGCAGTGCCGACCTGCGCGGGATTGCCGCCATTGCCGCCGCCGCCCGCACCGCCGTTGCCGGCCACGCTGCCGGTGAACGTGCCACCGCCGCCGCCGCCGGCATAGGTCACGCTGGCGCCGGAAATCGCGTTGGTCTGTCCCGCCCCACCCGATCCGCCGGAGGATCCGGAGGCGTTCGCGCCGGCCGCACCCGCGCCGCCGCCGCCGCCGGATCCGCCATTCACCGATGAGGACGAACTCCCGCCTTGGTTGCCCTGGCCAACCGTGCCGGATTGCCCCGTGGTGGGCACACCGGTCTGCGTGCAGCCCGCACCGCCGCCGGAACCGTAGGTGCCGGGGTTGTTGACGTAGTTGGCCCCGCCGCCACCGCCGCCAATGGCCGTGAGATTCGAGAACACGCTGTTGCCGCCGGGTCCGCCGAATCCGGTGGTGGACACGTTGGCTCCCGCCGTGCCGCCCGAACCCACCGTGATGGAAACCGTCCCAGCCGCCACCGCAAATCCCGTCTGGTAGAGCAGGCCGCCACCGCCGCCGCCGCCGCCAACAAACCCGCCGCCACCGCCGCCGCCGCCGACCACCAGCACGTCGACGACGCCGGTCTTGTTGAATGAGAGCGTGCCGCCGCTGGTGAAGGTGTGGATGCGATAGCCGCCGATGACGTTGGTGGAGTTGCCGCCCGTTCCCGCAAATGGCTGTTCGACGTACGTCCCAGTGAATGCCGTGTTCACGCTCTCCACCACGGCCAGCGTCTGGTCCGCCGGCGTGTTGTAGCCGCCCAGCGTCCCGTACGCCACGGTATAGCTGCCCACCGGCGCCGTCGTCGCCGCGAGGTCTCCGCTCCCGCTCAGGGGCGTCGTGTACTCAGGCGGGTACGCGGTGATCGTCCAGGTCCCCGCGTTCGGCGTCACGTCGATCGACAGCGTGCCGTAGGTGATCAGCACGTAGGTCCCGCTGAAGGCGGTGTTCGCGCTGACGGTAACCGCCAGCGTCTGCGACGCCGGCGCGCTGTAGCCCCCGAGCACGCCGTACTGCACCGTGTAGCTGCCCACCGGCGCGGCGGTGGCCGCCAGGTCGCCGGTGCCGTTGGTCGGGCCCGTATAGCCGGCCGGATACGCGGAGACGGTCCAGGAGCCCGTGTTGGGCGTCACGTCGATCGACAGTGTCCCGTATACCAACGCCACGTAGGTACCACTGAACGCGGTGTTCGCACTGGGCGATACCGCGAGCGTCTGGTCCGCGGGCGCGGTGTAGCCTGCCAGCGCGCCATAGTGCACCGTGTAGCTGCCGGCCACCGCCACGTTCGCGGCCAGGTCGCCGGTTCCGTTGGTGGGGCCCGTGTAGCCAGCCGGGTACGACGTGATCGTCCAGGATCCGGAGTTCGGGGTCACGTCGATCGACAGTGTGCCGCTGAGGAGATAGCGCACAATCACGACGCCCGAGCCGCCCGCGGCGCCTGCACCCGTGCTGCCGTTGAAGCCGCCGCCGCCGCCGCCGCCGCCGCGATTGGCCGTGCCCGCCTGCGGGGTGCTGCCGCCACTGCCACCGCCGCCCGTGCCGCCGCTGCCGGCGATGGCCCCCGTAAATGTACCACCGCCGCCGCCGCCACCGTAGGTCACGCTGGTGCCGGTGATGGCATTGGTGATCCCGGCCCCGCCGTTGCCGCCGGAGTATGTCACCGCATTGGCGCCCGCGGTGCTCGCGCCACCGCCACCGCCCGCGCCGCCGTTCGACGTCGTCGAGGAATTCCCGCCGTTGCTGCCCTGGCCCGCGGTGCCGGATTGCCCGGTTTTCACGACGCCGTTGCCGCCGCCGGCGCCGCCGCCTGAGCCGCCCGTCCCCGTGTTGTCGTTGTACGCGCGCCCGCCGCGCCCGCCCCCGACCGCCGTGAGCGAGGCGAACACGCTGTCGCCGCCCGGCCCGCCGAACCCACTGATCGCGTCTGCATTGGCGCCAGCCGCGCCGCCGCTGCCGACCGTCACCGTGATGGCGCCGGCCGACACGCTCAAGCCGTTCGAGGCGATCACGCCACCGGCCCCGCCACCGCCGCCGATGTAGCCGCCACCCCCGCCGCCGCCGCCCACGACGAGGACGTCGACCACGCCGTTCTTGTTGACGGTCAGGGTGCCACCGCTGGTGAAGGTGTGGATGCGGTAGTTGCCGACGTCGTTGGTTGTGTTGCCGCCGGTGCCCGCGAACGGCTGCTCGACGTAGGCCCCGCTGAACGCCGTGTTGACGCTGTCGACCACCGACTGAGTCTGGTCGCCCGGCGTGTCATAGCCCGCGAGCGTGTTGTAATGCACGGTGTAGCTGCCCACTGGCGCGGCGGTGGCAGCCAGGTCGCCGCTGCCGCTCAGCGGCGTCAAGTACCCCGCGGGGTATGACGTGATCGTCCACGAACCCGAATTCGGCGTCACGTCAATCGAGAGTGTCCCGTAGGTCAACGCCGTATAGGTTCCGCTGAAGGCCGTGTTGGAACTCGCCACCACGCTCAGCGTCTGATCCGCCGGCGCCAGGTGCCCGGCGAGCGTTTCATAGTGAACCGTGTAGCTGCCGGCGATGGCGTTGGTCGGCGCCTGATCCCCGGTGCCGCTCAACGGCGTCGTGTATTCCGGCGGGTGCGACGTGATCGTCCACGAGCCCGAGTTGGGCGTCACCTCGATCGAGAGCGTGCCGTAGGCCGCCGCCGTATAGGTGCCGCTGAACGCCGTGTTGTTCTGGGCCGTGACGCTCAGCGTTTGATCCGCCGGGGCGCTGTAGCTCGCGAGCGTTTCATAATGAACGGTGTAGCTGCCGACGGGCGCGGTGGTCGCCGCGAGATCCCCGGTGCCGTTGGTCGGCCCTGAGTATCCCGCCGCATACGCGCTGATGGTCCACGAGGCCGTGTTTGGCGTGACGTCGATGGAGAGCGTGCCCGGCAGGGCATACCGCACAATCACGATGCCCGAGCCGCCGGCGCCGCCCGCGGACGTCGTGACCGAAACGCCGCCGCCACCGCCGCCGCCGCCGCGGTTGGCCGTGCCGGCCACACCTGGGTTAGCCGCGCTCCCGCCGCCGCCCGCGCCGCCGGCGCCGGCCGTGCCAAAGTACGCCGCGCCACCGCCACCGCCACCATACGTCACGCTCGAACCAGAAATCGAATTCGCGACGCCGGCGCCACCATCGCCGCCCTTGGTCGCGTTGCCGTTGCCACCACCCGCACTGGCCCCGCCGCCGCCGCCAGCGCCCTCATTGCTCGTAACATCCGAGTCCCCGCCTTTGGTTCCCTGAGGGGCGGTTCCCGATTGTCCGATCCGGCTAACGCCCGTTCCGGCGCCACCGCCCGAACCCGCCGCCGTGGTGGCATTGTTATGGTTGTAGGCCCGGCCACCACCGCCGCCACCACCGGCCGTGAGCGAGGAGAACGTGCTCGCATTGCCCGCCGTGCCAGAGCCCGTCGGCCCGTCGATATTCGCCCCGGCCGCACCGCCCGTCCCAACCGTCACGGAAATTCCACCCGCCCCGGCAATGGCAAACCCCGTCTGATAAATCACACCGCCCGCGCCGCCGCCGCCGCCCACGTAGCCGCCACCACCGCCGCCGCCGCCCACCACGAGCACGTCGACGCTGCCGTTGGTGTTGAAGGTCAGCGTGCCGCCGCTGGTGAAGGTGTGAATGCGATACCCGCCAACGTCGTTGGTCGAGTTGCCGCCCGTCGCCGCAAACGGCTCCCGGGGATAGTATCCGCTGAAGGCCGTGTTCGCGCTGAGCGCCACGGACAGCGTCTGGTCAGCAGGCGCCAGGTAGCCCGCAAGCGTGTTGTAGTGCACCGTGTAGCTGCCGATCGGTGCGGTCGTTGCCGCCAGGTCGCCGCTGCCGCTGTACGGTCCCGCATAGGGGCCGGGGTACGCGGTGATGGTCCATGACGCTGCGTCCGGTGTGACGTTGATCGAGAGCGTGCCATACGTTACCGCCGTGTACGTCCCTGTGAACGCGGTGTTCACGCTGTCGACCACGGAAAGCGTCTCGTCGGCCGGCGCAAAATAGCCCGCGAGCGCTTCGTAGTGAACGGTGTAGCTGCCCACGATGGCGGTCGTTGCCGCCAGGTCTCCCGTTCCGCTCAGCGGCGAGGTGTATTCTGGCGGATGCGAGGTGATGGTCCAGGACCCGGTGTTCGGCGTCACGTCGATCGACAGCGTGCCATACACCGCCGCCACGTAGGTGCCGCTGAACGCCGTGTTCGCGCTCGCGACCACGCTCAGCGTCTGATCCGCCGGGGCGCTGTAGCCGCCCAGCACGTTGTAGTGGACGGTGTAGCTGCCCACGGGAGCCGTTGTCGCCGCCAGGTCACCGGTGCCGCTCAAGGGCCCCGCGTAGCCACCGGCATAGGACGTGATCGTCCACGACGCCGTGTTGGGCGTGACATCGATCGAGAGTGTTCCAGGCAGCGCATAGCGCACGATGACGACACCGGTGCCGCCGACGCCGCCGACGGCGGTTGGATTCACCCCGCCGCCGCCACCGCCACCACCGCGATTGGCCGTCCCCGCTTGTCCCGGACTGCCCGCATTGCCGCCACCACCGGATACCGCGCTACCGCCGGAGGTGCCAAAGTATTTGCCGCCGCCGCCGCCGCCGCCATACGTCACGCTCGCACCGGAAATCGAATTCGTGGACCCAGGGCCTCCGTCACCGCCCTTGGTGTCCGTGCCGTTGGAGCCGGCCCCTCCGGCGCCGCCGCCGCCGCCAGCGCCATAGTTCGACGTTGCGGAGGAGTCGCCGCCGCTGGTTCCCTGGCCGCTGGTTCCGGATTGCCCGGTCTTCACGCCGCCGTTGCTGCAACCGGCGCCGCCACCCGAACCGGCGGCCACCGAGCCGTTGTTGTGGTTGTAGGCTCGACCACCCCCGCCGCCGCCGCCGGCCGTGAGGGAGGAAAAGATGCTGCTCCCGCCCGCGCCGCCCGTGGCGGAACCCGCGTCCGCGTTCGCGCCCGCCGTACCGCCCGTCCCCACCGTCACGGAGATGCCGCCGGCCACCACCGAAAAGCCCGAGGTGTAAATCACGCCGCCGCCACCGCCGCCGCCACCCACATAGCCGCCGCCGCCGCCGCCACCGCCCACCACCAGCACGTCGACGTTGCCGGCCGTGTTGACGGTCAGCGTGCCGCCGCTGGTGAAGGTGTGAATCCGGTATCCGCCACTGTCGTTCGTGGAATTGCCGCCCGAGCAGTCCGTCGCCCGTGCCGCCGGCAACCCGCCCCACCCCGCCACCAGCCCCATCCCCACAACCCAGCATAGCTGACGCCAGATGTTCATACGTTGGATGCCTCCCAAGGCGCGCGCGCGACGATACAGACCGGTTGGACCTAAGCCCATTTCACACCAAATTTTAACTATTTCCAGACAATCAGACAACTTGTCCGACCTGCATATTCCTGTGTCTCCAGCATAATTCCGCAGCGCGCGGGGCAGGCCTCAGGGGGAGGAAGCTTAACTGCGAAACACTCCCTGCGTCCACGCCGGTAATGATGTAGCCCTTCAACCTCAACTTTACGCCCGCGTGTACGCCGTCAGCGCCGCCCCCGCACATGCGCTCAACGTACGATCAAAAGCACACCGGGAACAGCCGGCGGCTGGTACAGGTGGGGGCCGAATTCGTAGGCCCCGATATCCGGGAAGCTCGCCACCGGACGCACGGCCTGCTCCAGGTCCGTGCCGGGCGCGCCCGGCAGCGCCCCACGGTCGACGCAGGGGCTCGCGGACGTCAAGTGGTAGTCGTAGACCCGGAAGGGGTTGCCGACACCGGCCACGGCCTGGATGTCACCCCAAACGGTAAGCTGGCTGGCCGAGTTCGTGACGATCCAGAACTGCAGACTCTGGGCCGTATTCGGGTTCACCGCGCGGTTGGCGAAGGCACCGGCCGCCCAAGCGCTGCCGGAAACCGTCAGCGTCGACCGGCCGGTGGCGGGGCTGTACGTGACGCCGGTGCTGACGCCGTTCGTACCGAGCCCCCACTGCGGATCCTGACGGATGTTGCCGTTCGCCCCCTCAAAGCTCTCTTGGTCGATGTCGCACGCGAGGGCCGACACCGCACTGGGGGTCAGGAATAGAATCTGCCGCGTCGTGTTGCTCCACAATATCGTGTTTTGTACCGACGCCGTCAGGTGCCGGATCGTCATCCCGTAGGGCTGGTTGAGGGCGATGGTGCAGTTCTGAACCACCGCATTCGTGCGGCGCAGATAGAAGGCGCCGCCCTGCGGACCCGTAATGTCAACCTCGTTGGTGTAGCCCGACTGGTTGCCGGCCACCAGGCAGTTCTCGAAGCGCGAAACCAGCGGATACTCGTTGTGCATGGCGTAGACGCCGCCGATCGACTGGGGCGCCCGGTTGCCCGTGAACACACAGCGCTCCACCCGCAAGTACCCGGCGGCCAGCGGTTCGCGCGCCCCCGCGATCGCCCCGCCGCCCACGTCGTTGTCCTGTTCTGTCGCGCGATTGCCGCTGAAGACGCAATCCGAAATCGTGACCCAGTCGGGCGCCGGTTCATTGATGTAGACCGCGCCGCCGCCCACCGCCGAATTGTCCACGAACGAGCAGTTTGCAATCACGAGGTTGGTGCTGCCTTCGCTGTACAGGCCGCCGCCATAGCCGGCACTGGCGACGCCGGTGGCATTGCCGCCACGAATCACAACCCCGTCCAGCCGCACGTTCTTGGTGTAGAGATCCGAGATCACGTGCGCCGCATTGTTGGCGCGGTTGGCGAAATTAGCGGTGTCGTTGCTGTCGCCGTCGCCGCTGAGCATCGTCGGGTTGGCCGCGATGTTGCGCTGTTCCAGGGCCACCTCGTTGCCCGCAAAGCCGCCGTAGACCGGCACGCGGGTGGGCAGCAGAAACGTCGCCGCCACGCCGGCTCCCGTCCGGTATGTGCCGGCGGCCACCCAGATCTGGTTCTTGCTGTCGCCCGATGCCGTGGCCAGCGCCGACTGCAGATTCGTGTAGGCATGCTCCCAGGCCGACCCGTTGTTGCCGCCGGCGGCGTTGGCCTTCACGTAGATCACACCCGCAACCGTGCCCGTCGCCGTGGACTCGTAGGCGCCCATGTCCGTCGCAAATCCCCGCGGCCGGGGCGTCCGGATGACGTCGTCAGACACGATGCCGTTGGTCGCGGTATCAATACAGGGACTGCCGGCGCCAAGGCGGAAATCCCAGACGCGAAACATATCGCCGGAGCCCGCGATCGCCTGCGCATCGCCCCAGACATAGACCTCGGTCGCCGAGTTTGAACTGATCAGGAAGTGGCGCTTCTGCGTGATGTCAGGATTAACCGTCATGCCCCGGTAGGCATCGGCCGCCCAGGTGGCCGTGGTGCGACGCAACCGCGTCTGGCCCAGGGCCGGACTATAGACCCCGGCCGCATTCCAGGTGCTCTGCGTACCCGCACCCCACTTCGGATCCGCCATGATCGTGCCGTTTAGCCCAAAGTACGTCCCGTGGTTGATGTCCGCGAACTGCACCGCCAGCGTGCCGCCATTCTGGCGGTCCACATCGGGATTCGCGACCCCACCCAGCCCATTGCTCCAGATGATCGTGTTGACGCAGATGTTCGTGGTCAGGCGCGTCGTCACGCCAAAGGGGTCGTTAAGCGCGATCGTGCAGTTGACCATGGCATTGGTCCCGCCGCGCAGGTAGAGCGCGCCACCGTTGGAGAGCGCCGTGTTGCCGGCCATCAGGCAGTTGATGAAGTTGATGTTCCAGGCGGCGGACGAATCGTAGGTCACACCCGCCAGTCCGGCGGAGGCGTTGCCCGTGAAGATGCAGCGCCGCACGTTGGCGGGATAACCGACATTGGTGAAGAACTGGTCGTTGCCACCGATCGCGCCGGAACCGAAATTGCTGGTGGCATCGGTGGCGCGATTCCCGCTGAAAATGCAGTCTTGGATTTCCACGTTGTTCGAGCGGCGCAGGCGAATGGCGCCGCTGCCCTTGCCGGAATTGTCCGTGAAGACGCAGTTGGCGATGACCAGCCCGTGGCACAGGTCAAAGTGCCCGCCGCCGCCGGTATCGTTCGGCGCCCCGGCTCCATCGGCGTTGCCACCGCGGATCACGAACCCATCCAGACGGATGTTGCTGCGGGTGGTGCCGCCCGTGCAACGGATGACATTCAGCGCGTTGTCTGTGCGGTTGGCAAAACTGGGGCCGTCATTGCCCAGGAGGTCACCGCTCAGAATCGTCAGATGCTTGAGGGGCACGCGCTCCTCCAGCGTTGCCATGCCGTTGGTGAACCCACCATACAGCAGGCCGCCGCCCGGCAGCACGAAGGCGTCGTTGGTGCTGACCCCGGGTTTGTAGACGCCCCTGGCTACCCAGATTGAATCGCCGCCGGCCGCCACACCGAGCGCGGACTGAAGATCGATCCAGGGAGTTTCCCAGCTGAGGCCGTTGGTTTCGCTGCCGCGGCCGGCCATCCCCGCATCCACATACACCACCGCAGCCTGTGTCGTGCGCCCGCCGCTCCAGGTTGCGAAGCCCATTACCGCAATCACCCACAGGCTGCGTAGCTTCGACATGGCCCTACCCTTTCGTCGACGGGATCTGCACCGCCGGAATCGAACATGAACGGTTCGCCGCCCCCCCCCCCCCACCGCGCTGCGCGAGAGCATGCTGCGCGCTTCCATCAATACCTTGGCGGGCCCCGATTGGCACCCTTTCCGACTTGCATATCCCAAGGCCTCCAGCATAATTCCGCACCGTGAAGCGGAAGCAGACAAAGCCCCCAAAAACCGCCCTGATCCGTTACGACTTCCACCTTTCGGCCAGCGCCCCCATGACGGGCGACATCCGCGTGGACAAGCCGGTGGATCGGCATCCCTGGTTCGACATCCATGACGATCTGGAATTCGGGATGGTGCTGAAAGGGTGCGTCCGTCGCTTCTGGGGGCCGGTCAAGCGCGACCTCGGCCCCGGCGAGGTTTGGCTGCACGACGCCTTCGAACCGCACGGCTACCAGATCGTGCAGGCTCCCTGCGATCTGGTCTTCCTGATTTTTCGGCGGGGGCTGTTGGTGGAGACGCGCCTGCCCGGCGGCACCCCCATCGACTGGTTGGCGCCGTTTCAGTCGCCGCCGACAGAACGGGGACGTGTGCCGCCCGCGCAGCGCGATGCCATGCTGGCCTTGGGCCGACGCTTCGCCGAGGCCGTGCATCAGCGCCATGATACCGGCGATATTCGCGTCCAGTTGATTCTGATGGAGACCCTGCTCGCCCTCATGAATACTGCGGCTGCCGACGCCGTGCCGCAGCACCACCGCGAACGCGACACCGACGTCCTCCTCGCCGCCAACCAGGCCATGCAGTCGCGCCGCCTCCTCACCACCGAGATGATGGCGGACAGCCTCAAGCTGCCAGTTGATCACTTCAGCCGCCACTTCGAGAAGGAAATGGGCGTTTCCTTCGCGAAGTTCGGCCTGCGCTGTCGGCTGAACGGCGTCGCGCAGGATTTAAGCCTCACCGACTTTCCCATCAAGGCCATCGCCTTCGACTGGGATTTCTCCCACGAAAGTCACCTCGATCGCGTCTTCCGGCGCCACTTTTGCTGTACCCCCGGCACCTACCGCCACCGCCACAAGGGCAGCCGGCATGCCAAATCGTGAGGGGGGGGGGAGAAGGGCTCGAGCCACGACGCCGAGCAGTACGTCCTGCCATTGCGCTCCACGGCCGCCTTCTCGCCGACGGCGTGTTCCCGAAGCGAACGCCAGTTGCCGACAAACAGGAAAGACGCCCGCATCATGACGAGGTTGTCCATAGCTGGGCGATCAGGTTGGCGGCTATGTTTGGTTGCGGGCACTCCCGATCGGGAACATATTCACCTGGCGTCGGCGCGATGTAATAAATATTACCGTTCGGGAACTTTATGAATTGACGAGACGAAGCGCATATGGAATATTCCCGAACGGGAACTATGAATATTACCAGCACAGAGCAGCTTGGAATCCTCATCCGCGCTCGGCGCAAGGAATTACGGGTTACCCAGAAAGACCTGGCCATGACCTGCGGCACCGGCCTGCGCTTCATCATTGATCTTGAGGGCGGCAAGCCCACCTGCCACATCGGGAAGATCCTGCAGGTGCTCCAGGCTCTGGGGATCAAACTGCAAGCTGATAGTTCCGGTTCCGACAGAATCGGGAACAGCAAACCATGAAACGTTTAGTCGTCTACCTGAACAGTGAAGCGGTCGGCACGCTCGAAGAGGACGACAACGACATCGCCGAGTTCCGTTATAGACCTGATTGGATTCGGAATCCTGCGGCACGGCCACTTTCGCGAATGCTTCCCTTGCAGGACGAAGCATTCCGGGGAAAGCATGCTCGCGCCTTCTTCGCCGGCATCCTGCCCGAAGAGGGGCCGCGGCGGCAGATCGCCGCCATTCTCGGCATCAGCGATGCCAACGATTTTGCCATGCTGGAACGGATCGGGGGCGAATGCGCGGGCGCGGTCTGTCTGTTGCCCGAAGGTGTTGCGCCACCCGCTATCGGCGAAACGCGGTTGCGCCAGCTGAGCGAGAAGGAGCTGCAGGATGTTGTCGCCGAACTTCCCCGTCGTCCGCTGATGGCGGGCGAGGAAGGCATACGACTCTCTCTTGCCGGCGCGCAAGACAAGCTACCGGTCGTGGTGCGCGAGTCCGGCATCGCCTTGCCGCTCGGAAATACACCGAGCACCCATATCTTAAAACCTGAGCCGGATCGTTTGCCCGGACTGGCCGCCAACGAACTGTTCTGCATGACGCTCGCCCGGACGATTGGCTTGCGCGTGCCCGCGGTCCACAGTCGGCGGGTCGGCGACAAAGCCTGCATCCTGGTCGAACGATACGATCGGCTGATTGGCGCCGACAGTGTCGTCACACGCGTTCACCAGGAGGATTTCTGCCAGGCGCTCGGATTTCCGCCGGAACGCAAATACCAGGCGGAGGGCGGACCGTTGCTCCGCGATTGCATCGGGCTGCTCCGCGAGTGGTCCACCACGCCGGTGCTGGACATTCGAGATTTCCTCGATGGCCTGATCTTCAACATGCTGATTGGCAATGCCGACGCCCACGGCAAAAACTTCTCCATCCTCTACCGTGGCGACGAACGGAGACTCGCACCGTTCTATGATCTGGTTTGCACGTTGGCCTGGCCCGAACTGTCGAAGACCCCGGCAATGAAGATTGGAGGCGCCGAGTCCATCAATGAAATCACGCCCACGCATTGGCGGAAAATGGCCCAGGAGACGCGTCTAGGCTGGCCCATGATGCGCGAGCGCATGGCGTCCCTCTCTCGAATTGCTGTTAATGCCCTGCAGGACCCTCGTGTGCGAAACGTCGCGGAAGATGCGGCCATGGCTGAGCGTCTGATCAAAACCATCTCGGAACGGGGCGCTGCACTTTTACGGAGTCTGGAAACGAATAAGGGCCAGCCGTAGTTCAATCCGTAGTTCGGTATGACTCTTTTCGTGGAAGCGCCGCGAGGGGCAGACCACGAAAACAGAAAATGGGACCCGACGAGTCTTTCCGAAGGCCCCGCAAACCCGCTTGCGTGGGCCAACCAGTCTATTATCATTGCGGCAGTGGGGCTCGCGCCAGACCGGTGGTTCGGCCCCGCGCCGTGGCAAATGACCAGCGTGAATGAGCGAAGCATGACCATCGATCTCGAAGAATTTCAGCACAACGGCTATCTGATTCTCGACGTGCTGGCGCCGGTGGTGCTGGCGCGGTGGCGGGCAGCGGCGGATGCGGTCATGCGCCAGCCTCGCTTCGCCGCGAAGCCTCAATTTCACTACATTCCCCTGCTGCTACCGGGCAATCAGGACGCCACGCTGCTGGACGCGCTCGATCACCCGCTCTTGATCGACTCTGTTTCGCGCATCCTGGGAGGCGGACCGCTGCTGCTGGACAACGCGGCGCTGCTGGCGGCCGAGCCGGGGGTCGGCTATCATCAGGGATGGCATCGCGACGTCTTGCAGGTGCCGGTGGATCACATCACCGACGCCATGTTCTCGCCGCAATGGCGACACAATAACGTCCAACTCAATCTGGCGCTGGCGGATGACGATGCGTTCTGGGCAGTGCCGGCAAGCCACCAACGGCCCAATACGAAGGGCGAAGAACAGGCGTTTGGCGGCAGCCGGCATTTGGCCCCCGAGTCTGCGGTCATGCCCGGGGGACGGCGCCTGCACCTGCTGGCGGGCCAGGCCGCCCTCTACCACAACAACATGATTCACCGCGGCTATTGTGATTTCACGCAACCGCGGCGCACGCTGCACATCGGGTATCATTCCCGCCAGCGGCCGCCCACCTGGCATTTTTACAACTTCGACGACCGCGCCCTTCCCGCAGAACATCTGGCCAGCCTACCTCCCGGCGCGCGCCGCTGGATGGAGGGCCGCCTCGCGCGGCGGCGGCAGTTCCCCGACGTGGCCCCGTCCTATCGTGGCGGCTTTGATTGAATCGCTCGTGCGCGCCCTCGGTCGGCATCCTAAACGATCACTCCCCCGGCCACGCCACGCCCAGGCGGAAGAACCCAGTGAGCGGCGCGGCCCCGGTGTAGGTGTTGAGCGGCGGGGTCGCAGGGTGTTCCAACGGCAGCGGGCTGAAGAAACTCGGGTCGTTGGTGGCCGCATAGATCGTATAAACACGCCCGGTCACGCTGCCCCACGTCATGGTCACGAAGGTTCCGGCATTCGTCCCCATCGCCGCGAGTTGCGCAATCGCCAGCCGGGACGTCGCGGCGGTCGGGTCCGTGCCGGCAATGTACTCCTCCCACGCCTGCATCGTGTCCAGATCCTGATCCGCCAGCGCTTCCGTGCCGGGCGGGTCGTTGGTCAGCCCGTACGCGACGAGCCAGCCCAGCGGCACCCCGTTGGTGGTCAGGTCCGGCGCAAAAACAACGTGCAGCGTCCCCGTCCCCGCGGCAAACCCAATATTGGCCCAGATAAAATTCGTGACCGTGCCGCCAAACGCACCACCCGCGGAAATCCCGTTGGTCTGGATGTCGCCAATGGCGTGATACGCGCCGGCGGCGATCAGGAAATTCGTGCTCTGCCCCAGGATCATCCACACCGGCCCGGGCGGCGTCACGGTGCCCGCCCCGCTGGTGCTCACTTCGATCACCCGCGAAATGTTGTGCAGCGCGATCGGCGCCACTTGCGCGGGTTGCAGCGGGTCGTTCGACTCCAGATACAAAATCGCCCGGCGGATCTCGCCCGGCGCCAGCGTGTCCGTGCGTGCAAAAACCTGCACCGCGAACTCATCCTGCGCCACGATATTTCCGTTGGAATACGCGGTGCTGATCCAGTCGTCCGCGCCGCCGTAGGGCGTCACGGCCAGATCGTCGACGTACCAGCCTTCGTTAACCACGAACCCGTCCGCACCAAAGAGCAGCCGCAGGCGCACCGTCTGCCCCGCATAGGCGGCGAGATTGAATTCCACCTGTTGCCAGCCGCCCGTTCCGGCGAAGCAGGGCGTTTCGTTGGTGAAGGCCGACGCCGAGTGCCCGTAGATCGCGTAGGGATAGCCACCCACCGGGGCGATCTGCGCGAAGGACGCGCCATGATTGGTCGAGAGCTCGACGATGGCGCCGTCCCAGGCGTGGGTCGCATCCTTTAGCGCCTCGGTGCTCAACCACTGCCGGAAGGAAAACAGCGCGTTCGTACCCAACAACACCGGCGGCGATTGCAGCCAGGCCTTGACGCTGTCCGGGTATTGCCGCGAAGCGTCGCTGCCGAGATACCAGGCGTTGGTCCCCGAATAGGCACGCCACGAAGCGATGTGCCAGGCGTCCAGCGTCCCGCCGTGCGTCCATCCGTTCGTGCCCTGCTCGGCGCCCTCGTTCAGCCCCACGGGATAATGGCGCAAGGTCCAGGTCAGGTCGTCGTGCCCGGCGTTGCCGATGGTCAGAATTTCGCGCGTGTCCGAATTACGCGGTAATTCAAGTGTTCCAAAATCGGCGGGAGACAACATCGCCACGGGATAGGCGACGCTGAACGCATAGGGCCCCGCGGCGGACTGCAGGCCCGCGCCATCGCGCGCGAGCAGGCGGTATTGGAACTGATCGCCCGTGAAGCCCGGCGCGGGAATGATGCCCGTGTACACGCCGGAAATCTGCGTCAACGCGAGCGTGACGTTCAACCAGGCGCCCCCGTTGCGCCGCCATTCGAGCAGCACCTGGTCGACACGGTCGTTGTCCGTGGCCGCCACCCCCACGGCCCATGGCGCGGGCAGACCCTGCGGATTCTCCAGCGGCGTGTGCGCGATGGACGGCGGCATGGGCACGGAGCCTGCGTCCTGCGGGTCGGTCTGGTCCTGGTATTCCTTCAGGCTGGAGAAACCGTCACCATCGTGGTCCACGTTGAGCGCTGTACTCAAGCCGCCAAAATAATACTGCTCCCACCAATCCGCCACGCCGTCGTTGTCCAGGTCCTGCGTCTCCGGAAGATACTGCGCCACCGCCTGGCGCGGCGCCTGCATGAAAATACCCCCGGCAGGATTGGTGGCACGGTTCGTGGCATCCGGCAGGCGCAGACCATCCACCGACCACCCGGCGAACATATAGTTCGTACCGTTCAGCGCCATCGGCGCCTGCGCCACCACCGTCTGCCCCGTGGTGCCGCTGACCCACCAGGACTCCGCATTGATCACGCCCGACGGACCGCTCGACTGCACGAGGCTATAGGCCTTGCTCCATTGCCATTCCAAAAACGCATTGCGGATGATGACGAAGTCCAGGCTGTTCGTCGTCCCCGCCGACGGAATGCCGCAACAGCCAACCCAGCCGACACAGACGTCCCGCATCCCGTTGGTCGGCGGCGAATAATACGGCGCGCTCGCATGCACGGTCACGCCCGACGGGAAGCTGTTGAAGCCATAGGCCGGCGTCACGCCCGGCACCTCGGTAGGCTGGCCGGTCACGAACAGCGTGAAGGCCTCCACCACGGTGAAACGGTGCACCTGTGCCGGCGCCGTCACGGGGCTGCGCCCAACGATGCCGTTGGCGGCCGCGGCCTCCAGATAGTAATAGACCGTCGTTCCCTGCGCCTGGCCCGGAATCTCCGCACGGTACAGATCGTTGCTGACCAGCGCGAGGTCATTGGTGAACCACGGCGGCCCCGGACCGCTGGTATTCCAAATTAGTTTCTGACGGCCCGGATCGAGAATGACCTCGGATGTGATCAGTGCCTCAACCACATAGGGCGTGGTGGCGTTGGTTGTGTTGATCAGCGCGGTGTGATGTATCTGCGGCGCTACGGTGGCCCCGCCGATCAGCATCGCGTACGCCTGCGTGCCGGTGGTCAGCGCCCCGCCCAACGCCACGCGCACCTCGTACTCGCCCTGTTCGGATGGCGCGGCGATCAACACCTGCTCGACGTTGTCCAGCCGGTTGTCGCCCGTGGTCGCGGGTGCCACCGGGTTGGTCACGCTCAACACAAACGGAAAATTCGTGATGCCGCCCGGCGAAATCACGCGCAGATCGAGATCATGCACGAGGACGGAACTGCGATTGTCCATGCCGCTGCGCGCCGCACCCGCTGGATCGGTCCAACACAGCGTCGCCTTGATCGGGCTGCCGCGATCCCACTGAAAGCGATACACGTTGGTCTGGCCCGACGCTGCAATTGTATCTTCCACCATGCGCAGGGCGTTCGTGTTCAACGCATGCGCGTCGATCTGGCGCACCGCGGCATGCGCATTGATCAGCCCCCAGCCGAACTGGTAGTCCGGCCCCGCCGCACCCCGATCGTCCGCTGTATGCAGGAGCAACCCCTTGATCATGCTGGCGCGCATATAGTTTCCGGGAAACGTCCGTCCGTAGTGCTGGATCAGCAGCGCCGCAGCCCCCATGGCGCTCGGGGTGGCCATGCTCGTGCCGCTGGAATTGTAATAACTCGCATCGCCAAGCGAAGAGGACGAGAACAGGCTTACCCCGTTGGCCACCAGATCCGGTTTGATGCGCCCGTCGTCCGTCGGGCCCCAGGAACTGAACGACGACATCGTGCCGTCCGCCAGCGATCGCAGCCCCCCGGACACCGCATCGTTCACCGCGCCGACCGTCATGATGTTTTTGGCGTTCGCCTCAAGCGGCAGCGAGTCGTAACCCCCGTTGTCCCAGTTGTCGGAAAACGGATCGGTATTCGGGTCATACGGCTTCACGTGCGAACCGGTCTGATCGAAATAGGTAAAAAAAGTTCCCGTCGAGGGCGCCGTGTCGTTACGGTCGTTTCCCGCCGCCTTGAAGTGCAGGTAGTACGGCGCGTTGTAGGCGATCGCATCCAGCTCTGCAGCAAAGGCGTCGTACATGCCAAAGCTGTCGGATTCGCGGTTGGTGCTCCAGGTGCCGTACCAGGTGCCGCCGAACCAGCCCGCCTGAAAACCGTAGGAGTGATTCGAGAGTTGGATTTTTCCCGCTTGTCCCGGCGTGGCCATCGCCGCGGTGATCATCTCGGCCGTGTCGAAATTCCAGTCATACGAATCGAGCTTCGAGGCGGGGGCCATGCCCTTGGCCGCCGCGTTGACACCCGCCGCCGCGATGGTTCCGCCCACATGCGTGGAATGGATATGCGCGGCCACGCTGTTGCGCAGGGTCAGGCGCCCGGTGAATTCCTGATGCGAGATGCGCACGGACCCGGCGTCCCAAACCGCCACGGTGGTGCCTGTGCCGTCGAGTGTGTAGGGCGGCGCGCGCACGAGGTTGGCGGCCGCACTGATCGCCGCGTTTTCGTTGCGCGTCGCGCGCACGTAGACCCGCCCGTCGCGCACCGTCACGAATTGATAGGTGCTCCCGCCTTCTTCCCCTGTGGTGGGCACATCCGCCTTGGCCGCCGCGGATTCCGCCGCCGGACGCTCCGCCTCTTCGCGGGCGCGCACGGCATCGCTCCACGCATCGCGGGAAGCATCATCCGCCAGATCATGCACAGCCCACGGCGAGGCCACGTTGGTGCGCGCATCTTCCGCCGCCGCGATGGCCGCGGGATCAGGCACCCCGCCGGACTGTGCGTGGGGTGCCGGCACGCCCGTGGTTGTTCCCGTGGCGGCCGCCGCCACGGCAGGCGCCGGCGCATCACCAGGCCGTGGCGGCGTCACACCGTGCCGGTGCGCCAAATAAACACAGACGGCCAGTAACGACACGCCCGCAACCAGACCAATAATATGGGATGTATAGCGCATGAAGACTCGGGCAAAGTTGCCCAGAATTCACATATTTTCGCAGATTTTCGGGGGGGCGTCAACGCGGGGGGAAGGCCGCGCCAAGTCTGACGGCTCGGCAGAGACGCCTCGCCCCACCTCTGCGAACGGTAGGGCGAACCCTCCGGGTGAGCCGCGTCATGCAGTACACCCATCATTTCGATGCGTTTACCCTGAAGGCAGCGCAGGTGGTCCGGGGCCTCCGGACCCGGACAGTTCCTCAAAACACCACCGGCGCAAACACCGGGTAACCCGTGAGTTTTGCGCGGCCGTTCAGGAACGCCAACTCCACGAGAAAATCGATTTCGATCACCGTCCCGCCGGCCTGCTCGATCAGGCGTGTCGCCGCCGCCGCCGTGCCGCCGGTGGCCAAGAGATCATCGATCAGCACCACCTTCTCGCCAGGCCGAAAAGCGTCTTGATGCACGGACACCGCCGCGGAGCCGTATTCGAGATCGTAGGCGTGGTCGAAAGTCTTGTACGGCAACTTGCCCTTTTTCCGGATCGGAATCATGCCCACGCCGAGCCGGTCGCACAGCGCGCTGGCGAAAAAGAATCCGCGCGCTTCGATCGCGGCAAATTTCTGCACGCCGCTGTTTCGGTGGCGTTCAGCGAAGAGATCGATGGCGGCGCGGAACAGCGCGGGATCTGATAAAATCGGCGTGATGTCCTTAAACAGAATCCCCGGCTTGGGAAAATCCGGCACATCCCGAATCGCCGACTTGATGCGTTGGGCTGCGTTCATGCTTTTGGTCTATTCTGAACGGGCGCTTCACAGAAGCGCCCCTACAACGCATGCGCCTCTTGTAGGGGCGCTTGTGCCAAGCGCCCGCAAAGACCGCCCCGTTTACTTCTTTTTCTTGCTCTTGGCCTTAGCCGCCTTCTTCGCCGGCTTCTTGGCGGCTTCGTCCTCGAGCGCGGCCTGGGCCGCGGCGAGGCGCGCCACGGGCACGCGGAACGGCGAGCAGCTCACATACGTCAGGCCGAGCTTGTGGCAAAATCTCACGCTGGCCGGATCGCCACCGTGCTCGCCGCAAATTCCCAGCTTGATGTCCGGGCGGGTCGCGCGGCCCTTTTCCACCGCGAGCTGCATGAGCTGGCCCACGCCGGCCTGGTCAATGGAGGCGAAGGGATTGGATTTCACGATTTCCAGCTCCGCGTAGGGCGGCAGGAATGAGTTCGAATCGTCGCGGCTCATGCCCAGGCAGGTCTGCGTGAGATCGTTCGTGCCGAAGCTGAAGAACTCGGCCGTCGCGGCGATTTCATCCGCCGTCAGCGCGCCGCGCGGCACTTCAATCATCGTGCCGACCATGTACTGCAGCTTCACCTTCTTCTCGACCATCACCGCGTGCGCCACGCGGTGCACAACCTCCACTTGCAGATCGAGCTCCTTCTTGAAACCGACGAGCGGGATCATGACCTCGGGCTTGACCTTGATGCCGGATTTTTGCACCTCGGCGGCGGCTTCAAACACCGCGCGCGCCTGCATCTCGGAAATTTCCGAATAGACGATGCCCAGCCGGCAGCCGCGGAAGCCCAGCATCGGATTGAATTCGTGCAGTTCCTTGACCCGCTGCTTCACCTTCGCCACGGACACGCCCATCTTGGTCGCCAGATCCTGCTGCGCGGCGTCCTCATGCGGAAGGAATTCGTGCAGCGGCGGATCGAGGAAGCGGATCGTGGCCGGGTAACCCTTGAGCGCCTTGAAGATGCCCGCGAAGTCCGCCTTTTGATAGGGCAGCAGCTTGGCGAGCGCCGTCTTGCGGTCGACCACGTTGTCGGCGAGAATCATCTCGCGCATCGCATCGATACGATTACCCTCGAAGAACATGTGCTCCGTGCGCGTCAGCCCGATGCCCGTGGCGCCGAACGCGAGCGCGTTCTCGGTCTGCTCGGGCGTGTCGGCGTTCGTGCGCACCTGCAGCTTCGTGACCTTGGCACACCAGCTCATCAGCTTCGCGTACATCCCGTAGGTCGGGCTCTCCTTCGGATCGAGCGACTTCTCGACCAGCACCTGCACGATCTCGGAGGCGGCGGTCGGAATGTTGCCCGCATACACATCGCCGGCGGTGCCGTTGATGGAGAGGAAATCCCCTTCCTGATACGTCGCGCCATCCACGGTCATGGTCTTGGCGGCATAATCGATCTGCATCGCGGCCGCGCCGCAAATGCAAACCTTGCCCATCTGGCGCGCGACAAGCGCGGCATGCGAGCTGACGCCGCCCTTGGCCGTGAGAATGCCCTCGGAGGCGATCATCCCGCGCAGATCCTCGGGCGAGGTTTCGTTGCGTACGAGCAGCACCTTTTCGCCACGCGCGGCCGCCGCCGCGGCGCGATCGGCATTGAGATACATCTTGCCGGAAGCGGCGCCCGGACCCGCGGGCAGGCCCTTGGCGATGACACGCGCGGCCTTCATCGCGGCGCGGTCGAACACCGGCGCGAGCACCTGGTCGAGCTGGTCAGCTGGCACACGGCGGATCGCCGTCTTCCAGTCGATGAGCTTTTCCTTCTCCATCTCGATCGCGAAGCGCACCGCCGCCAGGCCCGTGCGCTTGCCGTTGCGGGTCTGGAGCATGAAGACCTTGCCGTCCTGGATCGTGAATTCGAAATCCTGCACGTCCCGGAAGTGGCGCTCGAGCGTCGTGCGGATCTTGTCCAGTTCGTGGTATGCGGCGGGCAGATGATTCTTGAGCTCAATCACGGGCTCCGGCGTGCGCACGCCGGCCACCACGTCTTCGCCCTGGGCGTTGATCAAAAACTCGCCATAGAACATCTTTTCGCCGGTGGCCGGGTCGCGCGTGAAGGCCACGCCCGAGCCAGAACGGCTGCCGGTGTTGCCATAGACCATCGCCTGGACGTTGACCGCGGTGCCCCATTCGCTGGGAATGTTGTACTTGCGGCGGTAGACCATGGCGCGGTCGTTCATCCACGACCCGAACACGGCCCCGACGGCACCCCAGAGCTGCTTCCACGGATCCTGCGCAAATTCCTTGCCCGTGTATTCGTGAATCAGCGCCTTGAAGCGGACGACAAGCTCCTTGAGATCCTCGACGGTCAGCTTGGGATCGTCGATCTCGGTGTGGTAGCGCTCGTGCTTGAGGGTGTGGATCACCACTTCGAAGGGCTCATGGTCCTCGCTCGGACGCTTCTGCACGCCCATCACCACATCGCCATACATCTGGATGAAGCGTCGGTAACAGTCCCACGCGAAGCGTTCGTTCTTCGTGGCGACCGCGAGGGCCAGCACCGTGTCATCGTTGAGGCCGAGATTCAGAATCGTGTCCATCATGCCCGGCATCGAATCGCGCGCACCGGAGCGGACCGAGACCAGCAGCGGGAGGGCCTTGGTGTCGCCAAACTTCGTGCCCATGATTTTTTCGATGGCGGCAATGCCGGCCCGGGACTGCGCGTCGAGCACCTTGGGGTAGGTTCGCTTGTTGGCGTAATAATAGGTGCAGACTTCGGTGGTGATCGTGAAGCCGGGGGGCACGGGCAGGCCGATGCGCGCCATTTCCGCGAGGTTCGCACCCTTGCCGCCAAGCAACGGCTTCATGCTGCCGTCGCCGTCGCTGCGGGCGCCGCCGAATTGATAGACGTACTTTTGCTGCTTCTGCTTTTTCGCGCGTGTGGCCATGATGTGCGGACCTCCTGCGCCCCGGCGGGGCCAATGTTCAAAGGGGCTGACTCTAGCCCCCGGCGGCAGGCGGTGTCAAGGTGCGGACGGTCCAGGATGGAACCAGGTCGCAGGTTGTCCTGCCCGCTCGCAATCGTAATCCTAATCCTAATCGTAATCGACTCTGGCGGAATGAATTACGATTAGGATTACGATTGCGAATACGAGGAAACCGACACCACAAGCATCGCCACGAGGATCCCGATCATGGCGCCCATGCCAACTTCGAGGCGGGTATGCCCGAGCAGTTCCTTGAGTTTGCGCTCGGAAAGGCGGTGCTCCTTGAATAATTCATCAACGATTTCGTTCAGCAGGCTGGCCTGGAGCCCCGCGGCGCGGCGGACGGTGGAGGCATCGAACATCACGATCAGGGCCAGCCCGAGCGCCACCACGAACACGCTGGACCCAAATCCGTCGGTCAACCCGATCGAGGTCGCGAGCCCGGTCACCATCGCCGAGTGCGCGCTCGGCATGCCCCCCGTGCTGACGAGATAGTGAAAATCCACGCGGCGTGTGCGATAGAAGTTGCTCAACATCTTCGTGCACTGCGCGCCGATCCACGCAAATGCCGCCGACCAGAAGCACGCATTGGTCGCCAGATTGTTCAGGCCATCGGTCATCCCGCTCCCTCATTCCCTCCGTTGATTCGCAAAGGCCCAAGACCATACCCTGCCGGCCTCCGCGCCGCAACCGGGAATGAACGGTGGCGCCGCGCCACCGTTCATCAATACGCATTCTTGCTCGCGAGCCGCGTCTTGACCAGAATCTTGAAGTCGAAGGCGAGCGACCAGTTTTCGAGGTAGTAGAGGTCGTATTTGACGCGCTCGGCGATGCTGGTGTCGCCGCGCAGGCCGTTGATTTGCGCCCAGCCGGTCACGCCGGGCTTGGAAACGTGGCGCCACATGTAGCGCGACACCTCGGTCTTGAATTGCTCCACGAAGTGCGGACGCTCCGGGCGCGGACCGACCAGGCTCATGTCGCCCTTGAGCACGTTCCAAAGTTGCGGCAGTTCGTCGAGATTGTGCTCGCGCAGGTATGCGCCGAACTCCGTGCGCCGCGCGTCGCCCGCCGCGGCAAAGACCGGACCGGAATTTTTCTCGGCGTCCACATGCATCGTGCGCAGTTTGTAAATCGTGAAGGTCTTCCCGTGCTCGCCGCAGCGCTCTTGCGCGTAGAAGACGGGCCCGGGCGAGGTCCGCCGGATTTTCAGCGCGGCCCAGATGATAATCGGCGCGGCCGCAATCAGCCCCACCGTCGCGCCCATGATGTCCTCCATGCGCTTCAGGAGCCGGTTCCAGAAAAGATCCAGCGGCCAGGAACTCACGCCGAGCAGCGGAATATCGTCCAGCGACTGCACATCCATGCTCGTGGTCATCAAATGAAACAGGTCCGGCACGACGTTGAACTCGACCAGCCGCTGTTCGCATAGCAGCATAATGTCGAGCATGCGTTCCGTGCCGAGCCCGGCGCTGGTGAGGATAACCTGGTGGACGTTCTGGCGCTCCATGAAGGCCTCCAGTTCGTCCACATGCCCCAGAATTTCCGCCGCGGGAATGCCCGGGTCCGCGTCCCCTGCCGTGGTGCGCAGGAAGCCGATGACGCGCGCGCGCAGCATATGTTCCCGGGCAAAGGTGCGCTTCAGGCGTGCGGCCACCGAGTCCGTGCCGAGAATCAGCACCTGATTGCGCGTCTGGCTGTGACGGGCGAGGTTCCATTCGATGCGGAAGAGGATGTAGCGTTCGATTAGCAGCAGCACCGGCACCATCGCACCGGCCAGCGTCATCACCCAGCGCGCAATGTCGATTTCGTTTTGCAGCGCGAAGGCCAGCACCGCGCCGATCAGCATGCTGGACACGCCGGCCTTCACGAGGCGCGGAATCCTGTTCACGAACGTGCCCGTCTGGGGGCGCACATAGAGCCCCTGATTGCGGAGGACCAGCAGTGCCCCCAGCGTCAACATGCCGCCGAACGCAGCGTACTCCTGAAGATACTCCCGCACGGGCGGAACGACGACCGGAATCCAACCGCTGCTGAACCGGATCCAGACCGCCAGCATCACCCCGCCAAACACCGCCAGCGCATCCACCACGACCGCGACCAGGCTCATCATCACATCGGCGTTGTCCCGCTCTCGCATGGGCGCATACTAGCCCGCGGAACCCGCCAGTTCAACTGGGCATGTCGGCGGAATACCACGCCCAGCCCTGACCGCTGGGTTATTCATAATCATAATCTTGATCGTAATCATAATCTTGCCGCATCTCCTGTGGCCACATTACGCTGTAGGTCATGAAGACAACCTTCGATCACGAGAAGCTGAATGTCTATCAGGACGCGATCCGGTTTGTGTCTTGGGCCGACGCAATACTGGAGACCATCCCGAAGAATCTGGCGGTCCACGGCCAACTGGACCGGGCCTCGACCTCTATTCCTCTCAACATTGCGGAGGGGAACGGAAAATATACGGCCCCGGACCGGTGTCGTTTTTTCGACATTGCCCGCGGTTCTGCGCTGGAGTGTGCGGCGTGTCTGGACGTGCTAACCGCGAAGAATCGCCTCGCGCAGGCTGACCAGGGCAAGGAGATTCTGGCCCGGATCGTCTCCATGCTTGTCGGGTTGATCCGAAGCACATCGGACAATCGCGTTCACGAGGACGAGGCGACGTACGGGGCAGAAGCCGGCGGAACTCGAGATTAAGATTACGCGTAGGATTATGATTAGGCGCCGGTTTGCAAAACATCTCCGCGCCCTACCCGGGGTAAAAGCCGAAAACGGTCGACAGGCCCCGCCGCGCTGGCTTATCTATTTCCTGCATGCGCCCCTCGTCATCGCTTTCGCCGGATGCCTTCGCGCGCATTCACGGCAGCCCGGGCGAACAACCACGCCTGCGCGGACTGCTGCGCGTGGCCCTGCCGTTGTTGGGCGTGGTGGGCGCCGCCGGCTATCTCCTGCGCGCCGCCTTTCCCTGGCCGATGCTCGGGCTCCCCGCCGTGGGCGGGCTACTGATCGGGCTGGCCCTGCTCCTGGCCCTCGCCGTGCAGTCCAGCCGCCTGCGCCTCGCCTCCTTCATCAAGGGCGCGCGCGGCGAGGAATATGTGGGCCGCATCCTGGGCCTGCTGCCCGCCGGGTATGAAATTTTTCACGGCTTGCCCGGCCGCGCCCACGACGGCGCCGATGGCGACCTCGATCATGTCGTCGTGGGCCCCACCGGCGTGTTCGTGGTCGAAACCAAAAACTGGACCGGCAGCGTGACCGTCGACGGCGAGCGGATTTTATCCAACGGGCGGGAACCCGACCGCCCCCCGCTCGCCCAGGTCAACCGCGCCGCCGATGGCCTGCGCGCCCTTCTGCGTGAGACCTGCGGCGGACCCGTCGCCGTGCAGCCGATACTCTGCTTCGCAGCGGAGGCCGGCGCGGACCTGCGCATCGCGGGCGTGGCCGGCGTGCTCGTCTGCAACGACCGCAACCTGCATGCCGCCATCCGCGAGCATGGCGAGAGCCCGCTGCCCCAGGCCCTTCATACCAAGATCCTCGCCACGCTCAAACAGCGCCTGGGGTGATGGGCGCAGGCTCACGTTCGTATCCGTATCCCGGGAGGGGCTGCGGCCACGCAGCCCTGGGCGGCCAGGCGGCCGCCCTTCCCGCGAGAATGCCCCCCACAAAATCCCCTTATTTTTCGCTTGTTTTCGCGCGGGTTCTTTCGATAATGCCGGAAAGCGCGGACGTTTTGCACCGAGGCCAGGCGTCCCATAAAGGTGAAGCACGGAGGAATACGCTATGACCAAGACACAGACGATCGCAACGCTCGCAGAAAAAACGGGGCAGACGAAGTCACAAGTCGAGGGTCTCCTCGACGCGCTGGCAACGCTCGCCTATGCCGAAGCCAAGAACGCCTTCACAATCCCCGGCATTGGCAAGCTGGTGCTCGTCAACCGCAAGGCCCGCCAGGGCCGCAACCCGGCCACCGGAGCGACCATTGATATTCCGGCCAAGACGGTCGTGAAGTTCCGCGTCGCCAAGATCTGCAAGGATTCCGTAATGGGCGCGTAGTCCGCGGCGCGCGCGCTCGCTTTACGGGGCGGGTTTGGGGTGGCCAAAAGCCATGATCCAAGCCCGCCTCTTTTTTTATGTCCGCGGCCCGTGGTTTTTGGGAAAATAGCCGGATTATCGAAATTTAACACTTGGGCTCTGTGTGCTGTAAAACCAACTGGATAAACATGTTGCGAACATTTTTTGCATTTCTGCGGCTCTGGATGTGGGGGGCGCTTCTGGCGGTCCTCGTCGGGCCGGCCTCCGCCAAGACTCTGGCCCCCGAGGAGAACTACGCCGGAATTTGCGAGCGCTTCGCCCAGCGCATGCCCCGCCTGCACCTGCTGCACCTGGAAATGGGCGATCTCGTTTCCAGCCGCACCTGGACCAATCTGATTGTGTCCCTCGATTACGAGCGCATGTATTTTTTGCAGTCCGATCTCGACCGCTTCCGCGCGCGCGAAATGCACCTGGACGATGAACTCAAGAACGGCGACATGTCCTTCGCCTTCGAGGTCTTCGATGTGTTCAAGGCCCGGCTCTCCAATCGCGTGGAGGCCGTCGGGCAGATCCTGCAAACCGGCTTCGACTGGACCCAGGAGGAAAGTTTTGTCTGGCAACGCAAGGACGCCGTCTGGCCCGCCGACGAGGTGGCATGGAACGACCTCTGGCGCCGCAAAATCAAGAACGAGTATGTGCGCATCCTCATCAGCCGCGAACAGGAAGCCTCCAACGCGCTGGCATCGGTGACAAACTTGACGAACGCGACCGTCGCCGTCGACGTGCGTTTCGACGCCCCCATCGTCCTTCCGCCGGATGGCGCGGAGGTCGTCACGGCACCGAGCGTGACGACGGTTGTCGTTGTCGGCACGAATTCCCCCACCCCCACGGGCACAGTGGCGAAAATCGAGGAGCCCATCGAGGTCCTCCTTCAAAAGCGCTATCGCCAGGCCGCGACAATCACCGAGGACAGTGACGCAGACGCTCTGCTCCAGCGCTATCTGACGGCCTTCACCCAGGCCTACGATCCGCACTCGACCTATCTCACGCCGAGTGCCCTCAAGGATTTTGAAATCGAAATGAACCTCGCGCTCTTCGGCATCGGCGCGCTCTTGAGCTCCGAGGATGGCGCCGCCAAAATCGTGCGGCTCATCCCCGGCGGACCGGCGGACCGCGACACGCGCGACAAGCATCTGCAGGCGGGGGACAAAATCATCGGTGTTGCCCAGGACAACGAGCCCAACGTGGATATCCTCCACTGGCCCTTGAGCAAAATCGTCCAGCTGATCCGGGGCGAAAAAGGCACGCGCGTGGTCCTGACGGTGATCCCCGCCTCGGACCCCAGCGGAACGATCACCAAGGTCGTGGATTTGGAGCGCGACGAGGTGAAGCTCGAAGACCAGGCCGCCACCGGCACGGTGCACAGGGTCATCAGCCCGGAAGGCGTGATCCGCAACCTTGGCGTGATCCGCTTGCCCGCATTTTATAGCAGCATGGGGGTGCGCTCGCCCGACGAACCCGGCTTCCGCAGCGCCGTCTACGACGTGGTCAAGCTCATTACCACGCAGAAGGCCCAGGGAATCGACGGACTGATCTTCGATCTGCGCGGCAACGGCGGCGGCGCGCTCGTGGAAGCCATCGACATGACCGGCCTCTTCATCCGTCGCGGTCCGACCGTGCAGGTCAAGGAACGCCTGATGGTCCGTCCGCTGGATGACGAGGATCCGCGCGTGTACTACAATGGCCCGCTCGTGGTGCTGATCAACCGCTTGAGCGCCTCGGCCTCGGAAATCGTGGCCGGCGCCCTCCAGGATTATGGCCGCGCCGTGCTCGTGGGCGATTCGAAGACGCATGGCAAGGGCACGGTCCAGTCCGTGCTCGATCTCGGCAACGATGCCAGCCTGGGTTCGCTCAAGGTCACGACCGCCAGCTACATCCGCATCACCGGCGCATCCACACAGCAGCAGGGCGTGCAGCCGGACATCGTCGTGCCTTCGCCGTGGGACTTCATGGAGACCGGCGAGGAGTTTTTGCCAAACCCAATTCCCTGGTCGATGGAGAGCGCCGCCAACTTCCGGCCCGTCGCCGATCTGGCGCCCTTGCTCCCACGCCTGCGCGAACGCTCCGAGCAGCGCCGCCGGCAGAGCGCCGCCTTCCAGACCTATGCCCGCATGCTGGAACGCATTGCATACATGAACGAGACACACGAACTGCCGCTGAACCTCGACGCGCGGCGCCAGCTGGCCGCCGCCGAACGCGAACTCAGCGATATGCAGGAGCGCCTCGCGGACGAGGAACATGGCGACACCACGAACAAGGTCAACGATCTCGTGCTTTCGGAGGGGTTGTCCATCCTCTCGGACTTGGTTACGATTGAAACGGCTGGCTTGGATGCGCTGCCGCCCCTCGAACCCATGGCGGCGCCGGAGCACGCCGTGGCCGACTGGGAGAAGGAACATCCGTGAATATTCCCTTTTGGAAAATGCATGGCGCCAGCAATGACTTCATCCTCGTGGATGATCGCGCGCGTACCTTTCCCGCCGGGGACCGGAACTGGATCGCCAGCCTCGGCCAGCGCCGCACGGGTGTTGGTGCCGAAGGCCTCATTCTGATCCAGCCCTCGGAGCATGCCAATTTCCGCATGCGCTTTTTTAACCCGGACGGTTCCGAAGTGGAAATGTGCGGCAACGGCGCGCGCTGCGTGGCCCGTCTCGCGCACGAACTCGGCGCCGCGCCGCAACGCATGTCCATCGATACGGTCGCCGGACGGCTGGAGGCCGAGGTCAGCGGCGATCGCGTGCGCCTGCACATGACCACGCCCGCGGATTGGCGCCTGGGCCGCACGCTCGTCGTGGACGGACAGCGCCTGAATTACAGCTTCGTCAACAGCGGTGTGCCGCACGCCGTCATCGAAGTGCCGGAACTCGCCGCGGTCGACGTCGTGCGCCTCGGCCGGGCCATCCGCCACCATCCCGACTTCGCCCCCGCAGGCACGAACGCCAATTTCATCGCCGTCACCGGCCCGCGCGCGCTCTCGATCCGCACCTATGAGCGCGGCGTGGAGGACGAGACCCTCGCCTGCGGCACGGGCATCGTGGCCGCGGCCCTCATCGCGGGGCGCAACGGACGCGTCGAATCCCCGGTGGCCGTGCGCGCCGCCAGCGGCGACGTCCTGACCGTGGAGTTCCAGCTCACGGATGACGGCGCGCACCATGTGATCCTCGAAGGCCCCGCCATGCATGTCTTCCAGGGGGAATTGCAATATAGCGGGCAGGCCAAAAACGTCTAAACCGAAACGACCACGGATTTCGCGGATCACACGGATAATTCCGAAAAAATCCGTGCTCTCCGTGCCATCCGTGGTAAAAACTTCTCAGTTCATTTCATGATCATCGCCACCTTCAACGTCAATTCCGTCCGCATGCGCATGCAGGCGGTGCTCGACTGGCTGCGGGAGCATCAGCCCGATGTACTCTGCCTGCAGGAAACCAAGGTCGAGGACCATGCCTTTCCCGCCGAACCGCTCCGCGCCGCAGGATACAACGTCATCTTCCGCGGGCAAAAATCCTATAACGGCGTGGCGCTGATCTCCAAAACCGAGCCCACCGAGGTGCGCTTCGGGCTGGATGATGGCGGGCCCGCGGACGAGCCCCGCCTCGTCTGCGCGCAGGTCAATGGCGTTCACATTCTGAACACCTACGTCCCGCAGGGCCGCGAGATCGATCACGAGATGTATCAATACAAGCAGGCCTGGTTCAAACGCCTGCGCGACTATTTTAATCGCCACTTTACCACAAAATCAAAACTCATTTGGGTGGGCGATCTGAACGTGGCCCCCACGCCGCTCGACGTGCATAACCCGCAGGATCAGACCAACCATGTGTGCTACCACGCCGATATCCAAAAGGCCTACGCGGACACCCTCGCCTGGGGCTTTGAAGATGTCTTCCGCCGCCATTGCCCCGAGCCCGGCCAGTTCAGCTTTTTCGACTTCCGTACACCCAATGTCGTTAAACGCAACATGGGCTGGCGCATCGATCACATTCTCGCCACGCCCGTCATGGCCGCCCTCAGTAAGCGCGCCTGGATCGACCTGGAACCGCGCCTGCGCGAAAAACCCTCCGACCACACCGTGGTCGCGGCGGAATTTGCGGTGTGATGCGCCGCCCGATCGCACTCGGCCTGTCCGTGAACTACGCGGGCATGATGTGCCTCGCGATCGCCGTCAACCTGCTGCCCGTCTTTCTCGCGACCCTCGGCCATGACCTTGGCGGCGCGGCCGGCCTCACCCACGAGCAACTCGGGCGGATCGTGGCGATCACCTTTGCGGGCCTCGTCGCCGGAATCGTGATCACGGGCCCCCTCGCCGACCGCTGGGGCCCCAAGCGCTTCGCCGTGGCTGGAAATATACTGATCGCGGCGGGCCTCGCGTGGCTCGGGCTGGCCCCGGGTTATCTCTCCGTCTGTGCCGCCGCCTTCACGATGGGCGTGGGCGCCGGCATTTTGGACATGGTCTTGAGCCCCATCGTCTGCGCGCTGCAACCGGAACGCCGCACGTCGGCCATGAACTGGCTTCACTCCTTTTATTGCACCGGCGCGGCGGCGACGGTGCTGCTCGGCGCGCTCACGCTGCGCATGGGACTCGGCTGGCGCGCGCTTGCGCTGTGGTTGACGCTCATGCCCGCCGGCGTCGCCGTGGCGTTTTTCTGTCTGCGCCTGCCGCCGCTCATGGCCGAGGGCGGAACGCGCATGCGCACGCGCACGCGCGAACTGATGCGGCAACCGGCGTTCCGCGTGGCGCTGGCGGCCATATTTCTCGGCGGCGCCACCGAAGCCGGCCTGGCGCAATGGCTGCCGGCCTACGCCGAACAGACTCTCAAATTTTCTCCCTGGACCGCCGGCATGTCTCTTCTGTTTTTCTCCCTGGCAATGGCCGCCGGACGCATCGCGGCCGGTATGGCCGGTCCACGCCTGAATCCGATTCGGTTGCTCCTTCTCTGCTGCTGGTGCTCCGTGGCGCTGTTCCTCTTGGGCTGCTTCGCGCCCTCGCCGGCCGTGGCCCTCGCGGCTTGCATGGCCGTCGGCGTCACCGGCAGTTGCCTCTGGCCCAGCACGCTCGGCATCACCGGGGACCGCTTCCCGCACGGTGGCGCGACCATGTTCGCCCTCCTCGCCGCCTTCGGAAATCTCGGCGCGGTCTTCATGCCCTGGATCGTTGGCCTCGCCGCGGACCTCACCTCCATGCGCTGGGGCCTTTCCACCGCCACCCTCTGCCCGCTCCTGATGATCATCCTCCTGCGCCGGATGCGGCGCGCATAAGTCCGCGCCGGGGGAGTAGACGCCGCGGCAAGGAGCCTGTACCGTCTGCCTGATGCACGGGGAATGGCTGCTGGCGGAACAGGGAACGGCGCATGGCATCATCCGTTCCGGGATGACTGGGGCACAATCCCCCGCGGGCGAATTTGCCCGCCACCTGGCGGACCTGTGCGGCGTCGCGGTGCCGGTTGTGCCCATCACCGATGCCTCGGCCCAATCCGCGCCAGCCCAAATACAGATCATCATTGGGGACTCTGCCTCGCTCGCCGGCACGCGGTGGGCGGATGCCGTCACCGAATTATCCGGGCGCGGCGAAGAAGCCTACCTGGTTAAAACCCTTGAAAGCAACGGGTTGCGCGCCCTGCTCCTCGTCGGGCAAAATCGCCTCGCCACGTTTTATGCCGTGTATGACCTGCTTGGCACGCTCGGCTTGGATTTCTTTTTCGATCACGTCCGGACGCCACGCCTGACGCGCCTCGTCATCCCGCACCTGCACAAACTCGAAGCTCCCTGCGTCGCGATGCGCATATTCAAACCGCAGATTCTGGGCGACTACTCGCCCCTGCATTCCTTTTGGTTCTGGGATCAGTCGCGTTGGGAGCAGGCGTTGCGCTGGTGTGTGCAGAACCGCCTCAACACCCTGCACCTGATGTTCTTTGCGGGTATGAACTGGAATTCCTACAGCGCCCATCCCGAAGCGCGCGTGCAAAACGACCCCATTCTGGACACGGACGCACGCATGCGTATGGCGCAGGCCTTGATCCAGTACGCGCATGCCTTTGGCCTGAAAGTTTGGATCGCGTTTGTGACCAATGGCGCCACCTACGAATACGCGCGCGCCCACCCCGAGCAGGCCTGCACGGGCCTGGGCGGGGTTTA
Organism: Kiritimatiellales bacterium; assembly: GCA_945949405.1. Lineage (GTDB taxonomy): Bacteria > Verrucomicrobiota > Kiritimatiellia > UBA8416 > JAIOPI01 > JAIOPI01. The sequence goes on along the minus strand of CAMFEP010000001.1, from coordinate 18,723 downwards.
TGAAGGCGATCTGTGCGGCCGCGCGGGACGGTCTTTCCTGGAAGACACCGCCCGCGAATATTTCGAAACCTATGCCGAGGCCGACGGGGTTGTCTTCTGGCCGCCCGAGGGACACTGCCTCTGCCCCGATTGTGTGTCCGGCCGCGCCTTCGTCGACCTCGTCACCGGCCACATCCGCCAACTCCGGACACGCTGGCCGGACAAAGCGATCATGCTGCTTGACTGGAGCCTGCCAGCGGACAGCGGCGCGCTGCCGGAGGATTTGACGATCCTGAACATGCACGAGTTTTCCCAGCTGCCACCCTATTTGCGCAAAGGCCATACCACCATTTTTGATCTGATCGTCAACTGGGACACCGCCTCCTGCACCACCACCTCCCCGCGGGTGCACGACATGCACCGGGAAATGTCGATCACCCACGCCATGGGCGTGAAGGGTTTTGAGGCCCATCTCGTCAGCGCCTTCTCTGGTGAACTGAACATCCAGGCCTTCGCCGCGATTGCCTGGAATCCCGCGGCATTCAACCCCGATGCGTTTACCGAAAATTTTCTGGCCCGCTACTACGGCGCGGCCACGCAACCCTTGCGCACTGCGATCGCCCACCTCGAGGCCGTTTGGACGCCGCCGTTTAATGCCTACACCAGCCTGATAGTCAGCCGCTTTCACCACTGGATGGTGCCCGGGGATCTGGACGCGAATTGCGTCTGCGAGGGCACGGATTATGTCGCGGACCCTTCGGCGCCCGGCCCCGGGCTGGTCAAGCAACACCGGCGCCTGCCACGCGCGGAAATGCTGGAACGCTTTGATCAGGCCCTGGCGCACCTGCAATCCGCACACACCCAACTGGGGTCGCTATCTCCCGCCAACGCGGAACTCCGCTTCCTCTCCTGTAGCGCCGAAGCACAGTGGCGATATGTCGCCTGGTGCAGTGGCCGCTATCGCACCTGCATCGCCCTGGCGGACGCCACGCAAGCCGCCCGCGCCGGCAATTGGACCGAGGCGGAGGCACATGCCCGCCGCAGCGAACGCTTGCTCGCGGATGCGCGCGCGTCGCTGCTGTCCTTGAAAGCGCTGGTCGACTGCCACCCGCAGTGGTTCCAGACCCGCCGCTGTGTGGCCGCGCGCGACCTGGAAACCTGGATCGGCAGCCAGGCGCTGAACGACGAGGTCAACGACGATTATGCCTCGTCGGTGATTGGCGGCCGCACCATCCCCACCGCCGGTCTGCCCCGCATGGCCTCCTTGCTTGCCGGCGTGCAACGCGATGTACGCGCGCACATCGTGCCCAACCTCATCCCCCCCGCCGAAGAACTGATGCCACACGTCAAATACCCGCTACAGCGGGATCGCATCATCGCCGCGATACGCCAACGGCTCGCCAAGGCACATGCAGGATAAAAACATGAAACACGACGCGATCACCGTGCGCCCCGCCGATGCCCGGGGCCTGGCGGACTTTGGCTGGCTGAAAAGCCGGCATTCCTTTTCGTTTGGCGAATATCACGATCCGGCGCACATGGGCTTCAAAACCCTGCGCGTGATCAACGAGGACCACATAGCCGGTGGCGGCGGGTTTCCCACGCATCCGCACCGCGACATGGAAATCTTCAGCTATGTGCTGGAAGGCGCGCTGGCGCACAAGGACAGCATGGGCAACGAACGCGTGCTCAAGCCGGGGCAAATCCAATTGATGAGCGCGGGCCGTGGCGTGACCCACAGCGAGTACAACCCCAACCCCTCCGCGCTCACCCACATGCTCCAGATTTGGATTCTGCCGCGCGAACGCGGGCTCACGCCCAGCTACACCGAATGGCTCCCGCAACCGGCTCACGCCACGACGGCCAAAGTCCTCGTGATCTCCCCCGACGGCCGCGATGGCTCCGCGATCATCCACCAGGACGCCGAAGTCTACCGATTGATCCTGCACAACGGCCAGGCCGTCAGCCACGCGCTGCGGCAAGGCCGCGGGCTCTGGCTACAGGTCATGCGCGGCAACCTGACCTTCAACGGCATCCCCCTCAACACAGGCGACGGCGCAAGCCTGGATCAACCCGGCTCCGCCGAGATCCGGGCCGGCGCGGACGCCGAAGCGCTGCTGTTCGATTTGATTTAGGGGCTTACCCGCGCCACCCTCCCGGGTCCGCCCTGATCGGCCCCCTGATCGGTCCCCGTGTGTGATGTTGTGCCTTTTGTGGCCACCCCAAATCGGCTACAATAAACAACGAAAGCCCTGCGTTTGTTCTTCAGGTTCACGCATGGCGGAGAATGCCTCATGTTTGGCTCACATACCTTTTGCTTTTCGCGTGTCGCCCCGCTGCTCGGCGCGCTAATCCTGCTCCCCCTCTCCTCCGCCCACGCGGTCGATCTCGATGCCGACGGCATGGATGACGTCTGGCAGCAGTATTTCGGGGCCGAGGACTTGGCGCCGGGCGTGGATTCGGATGGCGATGGGGCCGACAACGCCAGGGAAAGCACTGCGGGCACCGATCCGCTCGATTCGGCCTCGTGCTTCCGCCTTGCGGACGCCCAGCCCGTCAACTACACGGCCACAACCCTGCGGTGGCTGTCTGAAATCGGCAAGCGCTACCTCCCGCAGATCAGCACCAACTTGCTGGCCTGGCTGGATTGGGAGCCGGTGCTGGACGGGACGGACGGCGACCTGGAGGTCGTCTTCCCGCAAACAAACGCCCTCCAGTTTTTTCGCATTCAAGTTTCGGATGTGGACAGCGATGCCGACGGAATCAATGACTGGGCGGAACTCCTGGCTGGTTTCAATCCCAACCAGGCCGAAACGTCCACCGGAACACCCGACCTCGTGGCCCTCTCCGCCATCCTGACCAACCCCACCACCTTGCGCGTGGAGGTCCTGCAAGGCACGGCTTATGAACGCAACCTTACCAACCAACCGGGCCCCGGCCTGCTGCGCATCGTCCGCACGGGCGGGTTGCGCGCCATCACCGCCCCCTACGCCGTCGCGGGCCGCCCCGTGCAGGGCGTCGATTATGTGGAAACCTTCTCCGGCCAGGCCACGCTCGCCTTCGGCCAGAACGAACTGGATCTGCCGCTCACCCCCATTGCCGACGATGTGTTGGAAGTCCCCGAATATCTGAACGTGACACTCCAGCCCGGCACGAACTACGCGCTGGCGTCGACAAACTCCGGAGCTATCCGCCTGCTCGACGACGAGAGCGGCGAAGAAATTTTGTTCTACACGCCTCTGGAAGCCGATGCCGGGGTTGTCTCATCCGCCAGTGGTTACGGCACGCTGTTCCTCTCTGGCGACCATGCCTCGGCCCGCGTCTCCGTCACCTTCTCGGGCCTCGTCGCCCCGCAGACCTCCGCCCACCTGCACGACCACAACACCTCGGCCATCATGGAGAGCCTCGAACTGGGGCAGATCCTGAACCACATCTGGACCTTCCCGACCAACGGAACGGGCGGATTCACCAGCGATCAGGCCCTGCTCGACGCCCTCGTCGCGAATGAGGTTTACGTCAACATCCACAGCACCAACTATCCGTCCGGCGAAATCGAAGGCTTGTTCCAACGCACCGAGGGCTCCATCAATTTCACCGCCCCGCCACCCGCCACCCCGCCGCCCGCCTACACCAACGCCCAACTCGCCCAGGACGTGCAGCGCTTCATCGCCCAGGCCTCCTTCGGTCAGACGGACGCGCTCTTTACCAACGTGATGACGCGCGGCCTTTCCGGCTGGCTCGATGACCAGATGAACACCAACCTGACCCCGCACACGACGCTGCTGCCGTTCGTGCTGTCCGCCGACAACTGGGTCGTGGCCCAGAATAACGCCCAGACCAATGCCAGCTCCACGTTTCAGCCCTTCTTCCAAAGCCTGATCCATGGCTGGTGGACCATGTCCGTGCATGCCCAGGATCAGCTCCGCCAGCGCGTGGCCTTTGCCTTGAGCGAAATTTTCGTGGTCTCCGTCAACAACAGCACGGTCCGCAATCGCCATTACGGCACCGCCGATTATTGGGACACGCTCGCGCGCAACGCTTTCGGCAATTTCCGCACCCTGCTGGAGGACGTCACCCTGCACCCGATCATGGCGAATTACCTCTCCATGGTGCAGAACGAGAAATACAACGCCACCACCGGCGTCAGCCCCGATGAAAATTATGCTCGCGAAATCATGCAGTTGTTTTCCATCGGTTTGGTGGAACTCCACCCCGACGGAACCTTGCGGCTCGACGCCACCAACGGCCTGCCCCTCTCCACCTATGACAACACGGACATCACCGAACTGGCCAAGGTCTTCACCGGCTGGGCCTACAGCAAGACCCAGACGGGCGGGCTCGCTTCGCCGACCAACTGGAGCAACAACGGCGCCATCACCGACAACAACAGCTTCGGCTACCGCGGCGGCGCCCAATACGCCCAGGCCGCCTATTACCATCCGCTCAAAATGTTCGCGCCCCAGCACGAGACCGCCGCCAAAACCATCGTGGGCGATGTCCATATTCCCGCCAACCAGACCGGGGACCAGGACCTCGACACCGCCATGGATGCGCTGTTCAACCACCCCAACACGCCCGCCTTCATCGCCCGCCGCCTGATCCAGCGCCTCGTCACCAGCAACCCCAGCCGCGGCTATGTGTATCGCGTGGCGCAAGCCTTCGTGAACGACGGCACGGGGGTGCGCGGCAACCTGGGCGCCGTGGTCCGCGCCATCCTGCTCGACCCGGAAGCGCGTACGCTCTCCGTCGCCAGCCAGGTAGGCTATGGCAAAATGCGCGAACCCCTGCTGGAGATGACACACCTGCTGCGCGCCTTCAGCGCAACGAGTTCCATTCCGGTCAGCGTCCTCGCCCCCCAGGGCTATACCAACCCATACGCGGCGAACGCCTCCCAGATCCGCTTCGGTAACGCGGTTGGCGGCCTCGGACAGCTCCCCCTGAACGCGCCCAGCGTCTTCAACTGGTGGCACCCCGATTACAGCGCCCCCGGCCCCGTCTCCGCCGCCGGCCTGGATTCCCCGGAATTTGAAATCGCCACGGAAACCCAGATGTTCAACCTCGCCAACCTCTTCAGTGGCGCGTTCTGGACCGGCAACGGCGGCAACACCATCGGCGGGTTCGCCGCCGAATTGCCCCCGGGATATAACGCCCTGCAGGCGCGGGTCGCCCTCAATACCACGGCGACGCAAAGCGCCCTCACGTCCGGCGGCGTTTCCGGCCTGGTCGACTACCTCAACGGACTGCTCACGCACCAATCCCTCTCGTCGGGCGCGCGCACCATCGTCACCAATGCCCTCAATGCCACCATCGCCATTCCCGGCTCCACCCAGGACAACGAGCGCATCAAGACCGCGATTTACCTGTTCTTCAACAGCCCCGACTATGTGATCCAACGCTGACCCCGGAGGCGCCATGCACATCATCAGCCGACGTCGTTTTCTGAAACAATCCGCCTGCACCCTGCTCACCTCCAGCGCGGTGATGAACACCCTCTTTCATCTCAAGGGCATCGGCAGCGCCCTCGCCGCCAATTGCGGCCCGATCCCGGATTACAAATCGCTGGTCTGTGTCTTCATGCGCGGCGGCAACGACACGCATAACTGGCTCGCGCCGGTCAGCGGCGCCAACCGCACGCACTACGACGACGGGCGCGGCGTACTCGCCTTGCCCTCCGCCGGCCTGCTGTCGCTGGCGCCCCTGACCTACTCCGACGGCTCCACGTACGGCCTGAATCCCGTGTTGTCCTCGCTCAAGCCGCTCTTCGATTCCGGCGCGCTGGCCATGGTCGCCAACGTGGGCACCCTCGTGGTCCCCACCACCAAAACCCTCTACACCGCCAATGGCGTCCCGCTTCCCGCACAATTGTTTTCGCACAGCGACCAGCAGATCCAATGGCAGTCCAGCCTGCCCGATCAGTCCTTCACCACGGGCTGGGGCGGGCGCATGGCCGACTTGCTCGTGGCCGCCAACAACGACCTGGGCGCGCAAATTTCGATCTCCATGACCCTCGCCGGTCTCAACAATTACCAGGTCGGCGTGGCCACCGCGCCCTATGCCGTCTCCACCGCCGGCTCCATCCCCCTCTCCGGCTACGGCACGGCCTACGCCAACGCGCTCAACGGCGACGGGTCCTACAAGACCAACAACCAAGGCGCGCGGCTGCGCGCGTTCCGCGACCTGATGGCGATGGGCAACCCCAACCTGATGCAGGGCGCCTATGCCTCCGTGGTCAACCGGGCCTACGATGCCGACCAACTGCTCACCGCCGCGCTGACCGGCATCACCGTCGCCACAGCATTTCCGCCGTCCCTCCTTGGCGGACAGCTCGGTATGGTGGCCAAATTGATCGCCGCCCGCGAACACCTCTGCCAGAAACGCCAGATTTTCTTCGTGGTCCTCGACGGCTTTGACACGCATGACAACCAGGCCGCCACCCACGACGCCCTGCTCGCCGACTTGAACAGCTCCCTCGCCGCCTTCTACACCGCGACCGTGGAACTGGGCGTGCAAAACCAGGTGACCACCTTCGGTGCCAGCGATTTCAGCCGCACCCTCACCCCCAACAAGAGCGACCCCACCACCGCCGGCAGCGACCACGCCTGGGGCACGCACATGTTTGTCATGGGCGGTGCGGTGAAGGGTGGCGACATTTATGGGCAAGTGCCCTCGCTACAGGTCAACGGGCCGGATGATGTGAACACCACCAGCGGCCGCGGTCGCTACATCCCCACCACCAGCGTGGACGAATACGCCGCCACCCTCGCGAAATGGTTCGGCGTCACCGGCCCCGACCTCGCCACCGTCTTCCCCAACCTCTCCCGCTTCCCCAATCCCGACCTTGGCTTCATGCTGTAGCGCGGAGGCCAAAGCAGGCTTGCACAAGCCGGTGACGACACGGCAAAGTGCTGCGCATGACTCCGCCACACGACGTGCAATACGAACGCCTGCGTCCGGCGCAAATTGCCGCGGCGCGCGCCGCCTGCCCCGTCGCCTATCTGCCTCTCGGCACGCTGGAATGGCATGGCCTGCACAACCCTGTCGGCCTCGACGCCTTGAAAAGCCACGCCCTGATGCTCGCCTGCGCGCGCCAGATCGGAGGGCTGGTTCTCCCGCCCCTCTATTACGGCGAGAACCGGGAGCAGGCGCTCATGGACGCCAACTCCGGCGAGCGCGGCAAGATGGCCGCCGCCATGGGGCTACCGTCGGCAAACTTTGATCCCGGCTACATGATGACGCCCGTTGCCGAACAGAACCGCCTTTACCAGATGCTGCTCATGCACATGCTGCACGAAATCCGCAGCCTGGGCTTCAAGGTGCTGGTGATCAATGCCGGCCATTACCCGCTGCTCGACCACGCCCGCGCCGCCGCCGCGCTTTTTCACCAGGAGCAGCCACGCCCCAAGATGCTGGCCTGGGCCATGTGCGGCTACGAGCTGGTCAAGGGCCGGTTCACGCCCTGCGGCGATCATGCCGGCAAATGGGAAACCTCGCTCCTCATGCATCTCGATCCCGGCATGCAGGATCTCGCCGCGCTTCCATCCGGCCCCGACGCCTATTTCGTCGGCGTTTCCGACAACGGCGTGCGGGAGTCCAGCGCCGCGTTCGGCGCGCAGGCGGTGGCCGCCATCGTGGCGGCGGTCCAGGCGCGCGTCACGGACTTGCTGGCGAACCACGATCAGCTCCAGGGGCACGGCTGCCCGCAATAGCCGCCTCGCCGCCTTCTGATGGCGCCGGGTTTTCCAGGCGCAGGAAGCGCATCGTGATGTCGTCCGGTTTCCGGGCGCGCGTGCGAATGGTGTAAACATCGCGCGGGCCGGAAAGTTGATGCACGTCCCCTCGCGCGACGCCGGCCCGGTCATCCCAGCAAAAGGTGGCATGTAGTTGATCGTGCGGCGCCGCGCCTGCAGCGGAGAGCGTGATGCGGTTTTGGCCCGGCTGCAGCCTCGGCAGCGTGCACATATTGATTTCCAGATCGCTGGAAATCTCCAAACCGTTCAATCCGATTCCCGCGGGATTCTCCGCGCGCATCTTCACGCGCAGCAGATAGCCGTACTGGCTCACCGCCGAAATTTCATTCGTCCGCCAGGGCGCCTGTCCGATGTTCACGGACACCGTTTGCGCGCCGAGCGCCCGGCTGGTCCACACGTCGCGCCATGTATCGCCCTTGTCCGCGGACAGGCTGAAAGTGAGCGTGTTGTTCGTGCCGGCGCGCACAACCGTCGCCTCCAGCATCGCATCCGCGATCAGATACGACGAATCGATCCGGAATAGCATCCAGCAAATCTCGAAGCCGATGGGGACGGATGATTTTCGATGCGTGTCATCCAGCCGCCGTGCACCGCGTCGAGAAATCCGTAGCATCCGCCGGCAGGGATCGGGCGCTGGTTCTCGTGAATGGTGACGTATCGGCCCGGCCGCGTCGGGTACGGAATATAGACCTTGGGCCACTTCTCCCAGCCCCACCCATTGTAAGACTTCACGAACCACGCATACAGCTGCGGGGCCTCATGGCGGCGCGCGCGATGGCGTTCGGGCGCGGAGATGGCTTCGATGCGTTAATCCAGCGGTTCGATCGGCGCGCACTGAGTGGGGTCGCGCGCAAAACTCGCCTGCGCCCAGGTTGAATGTAAATACCAATCCTCCAACGCGCACTCTAGGCTCGCAAACAACCGGTGCTTGAATTTCCCGGTATCCGGCATCTATGTGCCAACGTTTCGGTGGGGCTGAAGCGAGTGCTCCTCGACCTCCTCATCCGCCGGTTGGCAGCGGATGTCGCACGAGATTCGAATGCGATTGCCAATCTGGTTCGGCAACCCTTTGTGCACGGTGTGGCTGGTGAACGTGATCATGTCCCCGCACCGGTAATCGTCCTGCCCCCATTCGTAATCTTTCCCACAAAGAATGGCGTCCAACCCTCCGGCGCCGGGGCCGCGCATCACGTCCAGCACGGGTTCCCGATGCGAGCCGTGGATATCGCGGCAATCCTGGCGGGGCGCTACCGCAGCGCCGACAGCCGAAAACGGCACGCGCCAACGCGGCGGCAAGGTTGGCGCCGTGCCGCCGGTGCGTTTATATCTCTGGACGATTTGCGTAAATCCGGACCCTGCGTTCTTCGTTCACGCCTTGTGGCGGCGCAACAGCAAGCCGCTTCCCCAAACGGCGCCAAAAGCGATCGCCGCCGAAACGCCCGCAAGCATCCAGGCGTGCCCATCCTGCCCAAGTTGCACAGCCTGGTAGATGGCCACCGACATCGTGGTCGTCTGCCCCGAAATGTTTCCCGCCACCATGATCGTCGCCCCGAATTCGCCCAGCGCGCGGGCAAAGGCGAGCAGCAGCCCCGCCACAATGCCGCGCCGCGCAAGGGGCAGGGTCACAAACAAAAATACCTGCCACTCCCTCGCGCCCTGGGTGCGGGCCATCTGCTCACACAACGGATCGACTTCCTCAAACGCCGTCTGCGCCGCGCGCACGAAGAGCGGCAACGACATAACCACCAGCGCCGCGACGACCGCCCGCCAGGTGAAGACAACATCCATGCCAAATTGCGTATGCAGCCACCGCCCGATGGGGCCGTGCCGCCCAAACAGGGCGAGCAGAATTAGCCCGGTGACCACCGGCGGCAACACCAGCGGCATCATCACCACGGTTTCCGCCAGCACCCTGCCCCGGCCGCGCCAGCGGGCCAGGCCCCAGGCGATCGCAAGTCCGAAAGGCAGCATCAGCAACGTGCTGATCACGGCCATTCGCACGGTAAATCCGACGAGCTGCCATGCTTCGCTGGTCATGGTGCTTGCGGCGGCGGCGTCACAATAAACCCGAATTGTCGAAACACGCGTCCGGCGGTATCCGTGCAGAGATGCTCGAGAAAGCGCGTCGCCGCCGCGGCGTGCGGCGTGTCCTGCACCAGCGCGACCGGGTAGGTAATTTTTGGCCCCTCCGCCAGCGGCACCTGGAACACGACCTTGACCTTCTGTGAAACGGCGGCATCGGTCTTGTACACGATGCTCGCGGCCGCGTTGCCGGCCTCAACCGCCGCCATGGCCGCGCGCACGTTCTCGGTGGCCACCACCTTTGGCTCAATGTCCGCCCACAACCCCAACCCCGCCAGATATTCCTTTGCATAGACCCCGATGGGCGCGGCCTTCGGATCACCCAGCGCAATGCGCGTCACGCCCGCTTGCGCCAGATCCTGTGGCGTCTGGACCGGGGCGCCCGCTTCCGCTGCCACCACGATCACGAGTTGGTTTTCCAGCAGGCTTTTGCGTGTGTCCTTCCTGATCCGGTTGTTCTTCTCCAACCCGTCCATCTTCGCCGCGTCGGCGGAGAAAAAGAGATCGGCGGGTGCGCCCGCTTCAATTTGTCGGGCAAGTGTGCTGGACGAACCGAAGCTGAACACGATCTGGTCGCCCGACTGTTGTTCATAGGAGCCGGCGATTTCCGTGAGCGCATCCGTCAGGCTCGCGGCGGCGAATACGGTGACATCGCCGGCGTGGAGCGCGGGCACGGCCTGCGCGGCAAGGGCGAGTAGGACGATTGCGGGTGACGGTTTTGTGGTCGCCATGACGCACAATAGCCACTTTTTCGTCGATGCTCGACGGAATTTCGCTGGCGCCCGCAAGACCGTCTTACGCCAGGGGCTCAACCGCGATCTGCATCGCGATGCGGTGCGCCTCCCCCGGGGATAGCGTGCGCGCATCGGTCGCGGTGTTGACGGTTTCCACGCAGAGCATGCCGGGGTATTCCTCGTCGCCAAAATCGGGCATGCGTTTGGATTTGGCGATCCACGGATTCCAGACCACGGTCGCGCGGCTGCCCGCCTTGGCGATGCGAATGCGGCGGCGCAGCCCGGGATCTTCGATGATGCATTCGGCCTCCGTGTCGAGATAGGGGCGATCGGTTTCGGCGCTGATCGTGATCGGCCCCTGCTGGACATGCGCGGTGTGCGGGGTTGGAACGGTATCGATGTAGCGGCAGCCTTCGAGACCGAGCACGCGCACGACGGAAACGTCGCGCACGGTGAAGTAACTGTGCAGCGCGGTGGTGCAGGTCATCGCCTTGGCGCCGGTGTTGCGCATTTCCAGCGCCACGCGCAGATCGGCGCCCACCCGGACGTGGAGATGCAAGGTCCATGCATGCGGCCACTGATCCTGCGCCCCGGGCGGCTCGGGCAGCCGCAGTTCGATCTCGGTGGCGTCATCCTCGGCGATGGCCGTGCGCACAACCTCCCACGGGTGCAGGCGCGCAAAGCCGTGGAAGGGGGCCTGGGGGTCGCGGGGATGGTTGCCGAACCAGGGCCAGCAGATCGGAATCCCGCCGCGGATGGGCGCGCCGGCTTCGAAGCGGCTCTTGGCGCTAAGCCACAAGACGGGCGCCTGCCCGTGAGGCTGGAAGGCCACCACATGCCCGCCGTGTAGCGCCAGCGTCGCCGTCGCGTGGGTGTTGCGAATTTCCGCGGCCACCAGGCCGCCACGGAAAGGGACAAAGGAAAGATGATCCCGCAGAGCGAATTGCGCGTTGAGCGCGTCAAGCTGTGCGGTATTCATGGCGGCATGTCATAAGCCGTAGCATCCACGCTGTCAACCTCCATGGCGAAAACCTGCCGGCGCTTTCGATGTTGTCCTCTTCGCCGCGCCGAGGCACTGTATGTCGTCGCGTGGCCCCGAAACAGCAGGAGCACTCCGCCATGTCCGAAGCGGCAAAACTTGAGAAAACCGCGCGCGAGGAACGCTGGGCCACGACCTACGCCAAGCAGGGCTATCTGGTGGTTCGCCAGCTATATCCCCCCGCCGAGATGGTGTCTTGGAAGCAACACATCCAGGACGCCATGCGCGACGATGGCTCGCTGAACGACCCCTCCGGCGTGAGAGTTTGGAAAGCGGGCGCGATCGATTCCGGGCTGGCCGCCTGGATGACAGAGCCGAAAGTCGTGCAGGTATTGCGGACGCTGATCGGGCCGAAAATCGAGTTTCTAAGCGTGAAGGCCGTCTTCAAGAATGCTGCGCATGCCTTCGGTTCGCCATGGCATCAGGATTGGTTTTACTGGGAAGGGGCCCCAAAACTTTCGGTGTGGCTCGCCCTGGATGATGCAACCCCCGCCAACGGCTGCTTGAAAATGATTCCGGGCAGCCACCATCAGATTCACCGGATGGTTCGCGCGGACGACGGTCTTGGCTTTGCGCGGCGCGTGGAAGATGACGCGATTCGCGGCCGCTCCGTGGATTCTATTGAGGTCGCCCGCGGGGACGCAGTCTTCTTCCACGACCTGACGCTCCACAGCTCGTATCCGAATACGAGCGGCGCGGATCGCTGGTCGCTCATTTCCACCTATCGCGATGCGTCGGTGCCCGACAGCTCAACCACCTGGTCTGCCAGTGTGATCTGCGATTGACCAGCGCGTGCCTCCATGAACCGGAGCGATTTGGGCGCCGCTGTTTTGTTCGTGGTCAACGGAGTTGAAGGATTTCTTCGGCTTGCTGCCGCACCTCGCGGAACCGTGCGGCATTTTCCGGAAGTTTGATATCCTCGTCGTAGGTTGGGATCATGGCCTTCATCCGCGCGTGGCCCTCGGGGCTGGCAAGCAGCTGCGGGAAGCATTTTCCGATGACGTCGAGTACGATGTTCACGGAGACGGATGCGCCGGGCGAGGCGCCGAGCAGCGCACAGATGGTGCGACTGGCATCGGTGATGACTTCGGTGCCGTAGTGAACAATGCCAGCCTGTCCGTCGGTCTTCTTGATCGCCTGCACCCGGATGCCGGCGTCGATCAATTTCCAGTCCTTCGCTTGCGCCCCGGGATAGAACACATGCAGGATCTTCATCCGATCCGCCATGCTCTGCATGCCCTGCTGCACAAGGTAACGCACGAGATCCAGGTTGTGGATGCCGATGTTGATCAGCGTGCTGAGATTGTTCGGGCGAATGGAGAATGGCAGATCGGTCACGCGCCCTTGCTTGTGGAGGAACTTGGTGGTCCACGCCGCGAACGGACCGAAGAGCAGCGCCTTGTTGCCGTTGAGAATCCGCGTGTCGAGATGCGGCACGGCCATCGTCGGGGCGGCGTCGAGCGCCTGCCCATACACCTTCGCCTGATGGCTGCTGACAATCTCCGGATTTTCGCAGACCAGCCATTGGCCGCCGATTGGGAAGCCGCCAAGGCCCCTGGCTTCGGGGATGCCGGCCTTTTGCAGCAGCGGCAGGCTGCCCCCACCCGCACCGACGAAGACAAACTTCGTACAATTCACATGGATCTCGCCCGTCGTCCGATTTTTGGCGCGCACGTTCCACCCCGCACCGCTTCGCTTCAAGCCGATCACGCGATGCCCCGTGGCGATGCCGCAGCCCTCCTGCCTCCCGAGCCAGCCAAGCAGCTTGCGCGAGAGTTCGCCGAAGTTCACATCGGTCCCGGAGTCCATCTTCGTCGCCGCGATGGGCACGTTACCGCGGCCCTCCAGCAGCAGCGGGGCCCAGCTCGCGATCTTGGCGCGGTCCGTGGTGTATTCCATTTCGCGAAAAAAATGGTGCGCCGCCATCCCGGCGTGCCGCGCTTTCAGAAAATCAACCTGCTCTTCGCCGTGCACGAAACTGATGTGTCGCACCGCGTTGATGAACTCCTTGGGCCGCTCCGCCATGCCGCTCGCGACGGCGTAGCTCCAGAATTGCTTGCTGTGTTCAAACTGCTCGAATATCTCAATCGCCTTGCTTACGTTTACCGCGCCGTCGGCCTCGCGCTTCGGGGTGTAGCTCAGCTCGCAGATCCCGGCGTGTCCCGTCCCCGCATTGTTCCAACCATCCGAGCTCTCCTGCGCCAACCCGTCGGTGACTTCATAGAGCTGGATCGTGAGCCGCGGATCGAGGCGCTTGAGCAATGCCGCGAGATTCGCGGACATCACGCCGCTGCCGATCAGGATGACGTCGGGATTGTCAATGTGTGTACGGGAAGCCATGTGTGTGCAGCCTGCCGGCGCTATGCAGGCACCAGCTCTACCCTGACCTTCCGCCCCAGAACCCGCGCCGCCTTGCCCAGCGTGGCCAACGTGATGGATGGATTCGAGGCATCCAGGATGCGATCTACTGCCGCCCGGCTCGTCTTCATGCGGGTGGCCATCTCGGTTATGGAAAGGGCCTGTTCCCTGATCAGCCGCTCGATTTGGATGGCGAGGGCGCGCTTGAGGGCCCGGGCCTCCACTTCTTCCGGCACGCCTTCCTCTTTCAGAAAGGCTCGAAGGTCACTTGCGCGGCGTTTTCTTGTGTTCATGATATTGACCGTACTGATTCTTGCGTTTCCTCGCGAGATCGAGTTCTCGTCGGCTGGCGTCGTGCGGGCAATGCGATTGGCCGGCGTCGCGCGAACCTCCCAGATGCCGCCCCCGCGGTTGTCATACCAATGGCTTCCCAAGCGGCCAGACATCCTGAACCGCAAGAATATCAGTCCCGATCGTCTTGCTGTCTTCTTTGGGCAGGGCCTTGAGCCACTCGCGCACCGGTTCGTTGCCCGCTTCAGTCGAGAAGCAAACAACATGGAGCGGCCGTTTGGAACTCACGCCACACCCACTGTATCAAAATTGATGCACACCGCAAGGTCGTTGTATTCCTGGGATCCAAAAGACTCGTCCCGCCGGTCGGTTCTCGGCGAGCCTGCCTCCGCGGAAATCATTGCTTGTGCGCGACAACGGATTGCGGATTCGGGAGGCCAGCGACAAGTAATTGAGTTGGTTGCCCGACCAGGATTTGAACCTAGACAAACAGATTCAGAGTCTGTTCCAAACCCCGTTTTCATTGGGCTTTTTCAGCCCTGTCACCTTTAGCCCCCGAAATTGACACCTTTAGGCGGGGAGGCATGACAGGTTACGACATGCTACGACAGGGAGCGACAAGTCGGGCGGCTGTCACCGATAAGAACCAGTCCCGAACGTTCCAGTCGCCCGGAGACTTCGCCTGCCACTGCGCGTAGCCTCTATTCAATCGGCCGTCCTGATCCAGCGTTCGCGGCGCCGGTCGAGGGTGATCAGCGTGCGCCCGTCGGCAATCACGCGCTCCATGACCTGCGAGTCGTCGGCTCGGGACTGGCCACCTTCTGCCGCGCGCAAGACATCGTGGCCGTCTTCACGAAGGATGGCCGCCAGTTCGACCCGGAACATCTGGTCCAGATACAGGCGCACGCTTCACTCCGCAGCCGCATCAGCAAACTCGGTGTGCTCGATCGCCGCCGAGGCGTATTGGAGGGCGGCGCGAATGTCTTGCTCCGAGAGTTCCGGGTATCCACGCCGGAGATCTTCCCAACTTCGCCCTTCGGCGAGTTCATCCACAAGCACGGCAACGGGAATACGCGTGCCCCGGATTACGGGCTTGCCGCCACAGACGCGTGCATCAATCTCAATTCTGTTCATCTGCATAGCGTTCCGGCTCCTTCATGCGCCACTATACCAAGGGGCGTTCAAGACGCTTAGGACCGGATGAGTTTTTTGACCTTACGGCGTGGCATAAAGCGGGCTAAGCCTCGGCGTTTGGGTCCTCGTGAGCGGTCCCAGATCTCGTAGCACGTCGAATGGCGGTTCGTAAGCGTTCTCGCCGCCTTCGCGCGAGGTGAAGAAGTTGAACAGGTAGACGCCGTCCGCCCCGGCCTTGATGAGTTGCGTGGCCGCATGGCGATATTCGTCGGCAGAGAGATTCTTCTTCCCCTCTCCCTGCATGCATTCGATGCCGCCGTAAATCGGAACCGTCGTGATCGCCTGCTTCCACTTGTCGATCGGCAGATCGCCGCGCTCGAACAGGTACTCGGAGACCGCGACGAAATCAACCCAGCCGTTCGTCGCCCAGGCCGGTACGTCGCAACCAAGCGCCCGCGCGGACTCGGGCGTTGGCGGCGGGCGGCCGTAGTTCGACGGCGGGCGGACGGCAAGCAACAGCCGCCTTCCCCGCTCGCCTCCGACGTCGTCGAGCATCTTACGAACGCGCTCGACCAGCGAATTGATTTTCGCCACACGCTCGCCGGTCGAGCCGTCTTTGAAGAACGTCGGAAAGCGGTTGAAATCGAGTTCGATGCCGTCGCAGTCGTAGCGCCGAACCGCCTCCTCGATCAGCCGAAACGTGTAGTCGCGAACTTCGTCGCGGGCGAAGTCCAGCGCTGCTTTGCCGCGATACCTTTCTGTTCCCAGCCGCCAGTCGGGATGATCGACCAGGAACTGCGTGCGGAGACAATCGTCGCCGTGATCGTCGTTCATGCGGAACGTGAGCAACGCCTCACGCCCGCGCCGCTTCGCCTCGACCAGCATCACCGCGTACGGATCGACCCCAGCGTCGAAGAAAGCCTTCAGGTTCTGGAACCGCTGCTTCTCAGACGCGGGCCATTTCGCGCGCTCTTCCGGCGTCGACAGCGCGCCGCGCATGGTGCCGACCTGCGTCGGATAGTACATCACCTGCGCATTCACGCAGACCAGCACCGTATCGACGCGACTCCCTTCGTAGGCAACCTCATCGATCAACCGCTTCACATCGTCGACATTCACGGCCACTGGACCCTTGCTTCCGGCCTTGGTCGAGAGGCACGAGTCGCCGTCGAAGTTGTAGAGCACGCGCCGAGATCGAGTGGATTGCCTGGCCGACTCTGACGCGTCTTGAGCTGACGCACCCGGCAAAACAGGGCTCACGAGAAGTGTCCACAGAATCAGCGAGATCCGCTTACGAAAGGAACTCGCCGTTCGCACGTTATCGCTTCTACGGAGCACCACAGCCCATTTGCGCATGTCCAACAAACCAAACGCGCACAACAGGTAACTGATAAGAAATCGCTTTTCAGGCGGTGCGTCGGCACGCCCGCTGGGACCGGCCTGAGAGAGCACCTCCATGGCGAAGACAGTAGAGGAATCTGGCTGGAAGCGTCAAGATGAGCGACAAGGGGCTCAGACCGGCCGCAACACGCCGAAAAGCGTGTTTCCGCCCGATCTTGACCTTGCAGTCGGATTCCCACACGCTACCCGCCGTGTCGTAGATCCGCCGCAGGAGGGAAATCGCTGCTTTAGGTCGGTCTCAACCTGGCTGCGTGCGGTCATGTTCAGGCAGACGGTCATTTCGCCGTACCCGTCAGACAAGCGAGCTCTTATCAGTCGAGACGCGATTTTTCGCGGTGCCCCCAGGGGGCGTGTTCTACGGCGGGCGGCGGGTGTTCTCTGCGCCGCGTGGATGTCGGTCCCCTTGCTGTGCAGTGCGCACCCCCGCGACTACGTCGTCTCGGTGACCGCCACGGTGCAGGATTCGCCGGGCCAGATCGCCCTGCAGTGGCCGGCCTACCCCTCAGCCGCTTCCTACCGCGTCTATCGCGCGTGGGGCGAGGTGGCCTATCTGACAAACTCGCCGGGAACGATAACCGGCTGGACCGACACCAATGTTACGGCGGGGACGGTTTACGAGTACCAGGTCTTACGGAATAGCGGGAGCATTTCGGCCTATGGATACACGATGTCGGCGATTCGGCGTCCCATGGTGGATAACCGGGGGAAGATCGTTTTGGTCGTGGACAACACGCAAGCCCCCGCGTTGACCAACGAACTTGAACGGCTGCAGATGGATCTTGTGGGGGATGGATGGACCGTGATCCGGCATGACGTGGCGAGGAAGAACTGGAACGATGTTGGATGGAAGGAAGCGGTTACCAACGTCAAGGCCATGATCAAGGCCGACTATCTGCAGGATGCGAACAACGTCAAGGCCGTGTTTCTTTTGGGTCATGTGCCGATTCCTTACAGTGGGAACTCCAGCATGTATCCTGACGGCCATAGCGAGCACGCGGGAGCATGGCCGGCGGATAGTTACTACGGAGACATGGACGGCACTTGGACGGACTCCAGCACAACCTGGACGAGCAACGGGGACCGGCAGGACAATATTCCGGGGGATGGAAAGTTCGACTCCTACGCGATTGCGTCCGACATTGAGTTGCAGGTAGGGCGTGTGGATCTATCCGATATGCCTTGCTTCAGCCAATCGGAGACGGAACTTCTCCGGCAGTATCTCAACAAGGATCACAACTACCGCATGAAGGCGGTTACGACCCAGCCCCGCGGCCTTGTGGACGACAACTTCGGGGATTTCAGTGGTGAAGCGTTTGCCGCGGATGGGTGGCGGAATTTTGGCCACATGTTTGGGGCGCCCAATGTATTCGAGGTGGACTGGTTCTCCACCCTGGCGGTGGACAGCTACCAATGGGCCTATGGTTGTGGAAGTGGAACGTACCAGGGCGCCGGCGGCGTCGGCAATTGTTACAACTTTGCCGCGACGGACACCAAGGTCACGTTCACCATGCTGTTCGGTAGCTATAACGGCGATTGGGATGTGGCGAACGCATTCATGCGATCGGCCCTCGGAACCACAACGTATACGCTAAGCTGTTCCTGGGGCGGCCGCCCCCATAACTTCTATCACTTTATGACGATCGGGGAGACGCTGGGAGAGTGTATGCGTCGAACTCAAAACAACAGTTGGATGTACCAGACGGCCGGTTTTGGCACGCGTCAGACGCATATTGCCCTGATGGGTGATCCATCGCTTCGACTGCACATCATCGCTCCGGCAAGCGGATTGCGCGGCGAAAAATCGGGAGGCCAGACGACGCTGAACTGGACCGGGTCGCCCGAGGCCGGGCGCTTTCCGGGCTATCACGTCTATCGCGCCACCAACCCGCTCGGACCCTACACCCGCCTGACGGCAAGTCTCGTGGCCAGCACGAACTACACGGACGTGGCCGCTCCC